>DATFRK010000019.1:0-2619 GCA_035263325.1 Pyrinomonadaceae bacterium
TGATGGTTTGATCGAATCTAAGAGATGAGTCGGCAAACTTCAATGATCAGCAAAATGTCAGAATATCGCAAAGCCGACGCCAACGCTAAGCGATTGATTTCAGACTAGACATCAATGAATAAGTCCGGACTGTTCGCGACAACGTAGCGACTTTTGCCACTGGTGTTGATCGCGATCCGAATTGGTGGGGACGCCTTTCCGTACCCCTTTACCTCAAATACCACGGCACATTGACCGTGACGATTCGGCGGTCGCCTTCTAAAAGCAGCCTCGCGGCTAATACCTGACTGCGCTGATTGTGAAGAAAGTAGTAGTACCAACGCGACTCTACCAATTGCGGAATCACGACAGCGACAATGCGGTTTCTGTGCCGCTGCTCCAGGTCCAACACGTAGTCGATGACAGGTTGGACCATGAAACGATAGGGTGAGGATAATCTGACGAGCACGGGCATCGGGTAACCGGCGAGTCGCGCGGATTCTGATAGTTCCTCCTGCCACTTATCAATCGCTTGCTCTGTTTCACTGCCGGGGTCATCTCCTTTCACGTGCACTACGTGTACCTCGGATGAAACCGAAAACGCGAAGGCAACGGCCTTTTGAGCAACGCGGTTCCACGTTTCAATCGGTACAACAACCAATGGCTGGTGAGCATGGCAATCATGGAGTGCTGACGCCGCGGCAAGCTGGCGGCCAACCCGATCGTAGTAGTGTCGAAAGGTGAACATGAAACGCATTAGAAGCAATAGAATCAAAATACTGATCCACGCACCCTCGACAAATTTTGCCAGAATGATCACAACCGCAGTGGCTCCGGTCGTCGCGGCTCCGACTGCGTTAATGATCAGCTTGATTCCTGAGCCTGCGCCGGCATTGCGCTTCCAATGCATAACCATCCCTGCCTGCGACAATGTAAAGGCAAGAAACGCCCCGACGGCGAAGAGAGGTATCAATCGATCCGTAATGCCGCCGAACGTCCATAACAGAATCCCCGACACGCACGCCAGTACAACGATCCCTTCCGAATAGACGAGCCGTCGTCCACGGTTCGCGAAGGATTGAGGCATATATGCATCTGCTGAAACCGCCCGGCAAACGCGCGGAAAATCCGCAAACGAGGTATTGGCGGAAAACATCAAGACCATCAGTACTGAGGCCATCGTGAATTTGTAGAACACGCCGTTGCCTGCGATGGCCCTCGACAATTGAGAGAGGATGCTGTCGTATCCAGGTTGACCTGGAGGTGTGGCCACAATCTGATAAGCGTTTACGAGAAAAGCGATCCCGGCCAAAAGACCGACCAGAATAAAAATGATGATCGTCAAAGTGCGCCGCGCTGATTCGACGACTGGCTCACGAAAGGCCTTCACACCATTACTGACTGCTTCCACACCAGTCAACGCTGTGCATCCGCTCGCGAAAGCTCTTATGACGAGCCAAACGCTGACTGCCTGCGTCGTATGCGCGAGAGGACGCGGGCTGACGGCCCCAGATTGTCCTGACCAAAAGATCCTGAACATTCCGATCGCGATTACTATGGCGAGACAACCTACAAAAAGACACGTCGGAATCAGAAAAACAAAACTGGTCTCCTTGATGCCGCGCAAATTGATCAGCGTGAGCAACAACAGCACACCTAAACAGATTGACAGCGTGTGAGGCTGCAGTTTGGGAACAACGGAAATCAGCGCGCCGGTGCCGGCGGAGATCGCGACTGCCACATTCAGGATGTAGTCGAGCATCAAGGCAGCCCCTGCAAAGAGACCCGCCTTTACGCCCAAATTTTGGTGTGCAACGGTATAAGACCCGCCGCCGGTTGGATACGCCGCTATTGTCTGTCGATAGCTGACGTAGACGATGATCAGTACGGCAATCACCGCTGCGCTGATCGGCACTATGTAATACAGTCCAGCTGCGCCCAGCGGTATCAGCACGGTTAACGCAGCTTCCGGACCATATGCGGCGGAACTCAGCGCGTCCAGGCCAAAAATCGGAATAGCGGGTGCAGGTCCAAGCCGTTCCCGAGCTTCTTCACTCGTACGCAGTGGACGACCCAGGAGGAAATCAAGAAATGACATTCGGGGTTCTGAAAACTCCGAATGTAATGCACTCTCTCGAATAAAGAAGTCCGGCGAATTACGCACCAACTGGAAAATAACTACGAGACTCAACGAAGGGTTTTTCGCGACCACCCATGGACGTCATGTATCGCTTTTGGTCCCTATCAAATCGACAATTTCTCATGCGTACGTCAACATGAACCCAGAGTTGTCCGTTACTTAGGAAAGCTCCTGCAGTCTCACATCAATAAAACTTTTGGTAGGTCCTTTGCTAAATGAGCCGGTTATTCCGTCCAACCGCTAATACCTCAAATAGAAAGGACAGAACATGAATGCGGGATCATTCCTTGCCGACATGAAAGAGATTCGGCGCAAAGCTCGGGAGCATCTGAACGAAGGCGCCCTGCTCAATCATGCAGTAGTGCAGCGAATTCGAAGATTGGCGTGAACCATCTTACTTCCGCAGCTCCGACTTCATAACAGTATCGTCGACCTGAGGAAAAACAAGTGAACAATCAGAAGATAGTGCTCGAACCAACAACCCAAGCCTTTGTAGATGC
>DATFRK010000020.1:0-4418 GCA_035263325.1 Pyrinomonadaceae bacterium
GCATGCGGTCAGTCTTAGCTTAGCAAAGATCCGCCCACGCCACGCAGAGCAGGCGAGCCGCCTGGGCCCTAGTTGCCTGCCGCTCCCATCGAAGGGTTGAGCGAGATGGTAATGACTGCTTGCCTGGGATAGTCTGTAGTCCAAAGCACAAAGCACAAAGCAAAAAGACCTAAGAGGGAAGACCAAGCTGGAGCCCATCATGAAAGCAATCGTCATCACCAAACCAGGCGGAATCGAGGTGCTCGAGACTCGTGACGTCGAGACCCCGCCAGCACCTGTTGCCAACCGCGTTAAGGTTCGGGTGCGAGCTGCCGCCTTGAATCGCGCGGATGTGTTGCAACGCCGCGGGCTTTATCCACCGCCACCGGGAGCGCCGCGCGATATCCCCGGATTGGAGTTTGCCGGCGAAGTGGCGGAGATTGGTCCCGAAGTACAGACCTGGAAACAGGGTGATCGGGTTTTCGGCATCTGTGGTGGCGGTGCCCAGGCGGAGTACTTGCTTGTCCCGGCTAATCACCTCGCTGCGGTACCGGCAAACCTTGATTGGGCCTTAGCGGCGGCCGTGCCGGAAGTATTCATTACTGCCCACGACGCGTTGTTCACCCAGGCGAAGCTGCAGCCCGGCGAGAGTTTGTTAGTACATGCGGCAGGTTCAGGTGTCGGCACAGCGGCCATTCAACTCGCACGGGCGACCGGGGCGAAGTCGTTTGGCACTTCTCGTACAGCTGAGAAACTCGAGCGCGCGAAAGAGTTTGGCCTCAGCGGTTCGTTGGTGATTGAGGGTGGGCCAACAAGTCTACCCGGCGCAGTGCACGAATGGACCAACGGCCGAGGCATCGATGTAGTACTGGACCTGGTGGGTGCTGGGTATCTTGAAGCGAATTTGAAATCTCTGGCACCGCGCGGTCGGATGATGCTGGTGGGAACCACGTCGGGAGCACGCGCGACTATCGACTTCGGCATTGTGATGAGTAAAAGATTGAAGCTAATGGGAACAGTGTTACGCGCGCGGTCTGAAGAAGAAAAGGCCACGGCGACACGACTGTTTGCGGCGCAGGTTGTGCCACTACTGGCAGACGGTAGCGTGCGTCCCGTGGTTGATCGTACCTACAGGTTAGAAGAAATCGGTGCAGCGCACGCCCGGATGGAGGCAAACGAAAATTTCGGCAAGATTGTGTTGTTGGTTTGAGTTGTGCCTCCGAAGGAGGGACATGTTTATAGTCTCAGGCCGCCCTTGCAACCTCCTGCCTCCGGAGGAGGCACATGTTTATAGCCGCGAGCCGGATTCGAAGAATTGCACTCCTTTAGGAGTGCTATGTGACTATTACACAAAATTCAACGCCGCCAGATGAATATTAGAATTCATCTCAGACAAACATCGCACTCCTAAAGGAGTGCAATCCTAAATTCACATGTGGGCTATAAACATTTGGCTCCTACCGGAGCCAGCCAGTTCATGGGGTGAGTTGATCAAATGAGATCACCTTAAGAACACGTACAAAAAGACCCGGGCGTTTCCACCCGGGTCTCGAAATTCCAAATCCTAAATTTTAGCCCTTTACCCGCGGGCGCGTGCTTTACTCGCCGCTACCGCCAATTCACGAGCGCGCGGCATAGCGTCGACGGCCTTCAAGACCTGCGGGTCCGCATCATTAAATACTTGTGTGGCGACTCTGAACCCGTAGGCTGCGGAGAGAGTGTTGTAGCGTAGTTGCCTCTCTACGAAGCTGCGGGACTTATCCAGTTGTTCCGGCGTGGTCTTGAATACCGGCTGACTGGCCACGTATTTCTTTAGTTCCTTGAACAAGCCATCGGTCACCGGATAATCGTCAGCGGTCAGATCATGTTCAAACTCGATTGGTCGCTGAATCTTGTAATTGCTGAAACCCGGAATTCGGCCGCTGGTTAGTTCAAGAGAAAACGCGAAGATCGGATCTCGCAACCGTCTTTCCGCCAGGCTGATCGTACCGGGTTTGACGACCTCATCTGGCAGAATCCCACCACCGCCATAGACCACTCTGCCGGTGTCCGTGTGACTTTGTGGTCCACTTTGCTGCGTGTTCGTGTTCGCTTTATCGCCGGCAATACCGCCGGGGAAATAGTAGTCATAAGCGCCGAGATTCGAGTAGTCGCGTTGAATCAAACGTCCCGATGGGGTGTAGTAGTGGGCGATTGTTAGTAACAGAGCTGAGTCGTATTCAAGCGCGAAGGGATACTGGACCAGGCCTTTGCCGAAGGTTGTTTCTCCGACAATCAGGGCGCGATCGTGATCTTGTAGTGCGCCCGCTACAATCTCGGAAGCCGAAGCTGTATCACCGTTCACCAGGATTACCAGCGGCACATTGTCAGGCGACTCATTGTCGGCCTCATAAGCCTGGGAGCTATTCCTGAACCGTCCTTTTTGCGAGACGATCATCTGGCCGCGTTGGAGAAAAGAGTTCGCCACGTGCACTGCCTGGATGAGCAGACCGCCGCGATTGCCACGGAGATCCAGGATCAGCATGTTCATGCCCTTGGAGTGCAGGCTATCCAGCGCTTCGTCAAATTCCTTCCCGGTCGTCTGATTAAAACCACCGGTCAAGGCGACATAACCGACTCCTGAACGAAGCATATATGCCTGGGCGATGGACGGTAGCGGTACAGCGTCACGAACAATATTTACCGTCTCACTTTGGTGAGTGGCCTGGTGTTCGACCGTGACTTTGACGGTTGTACCCTGAGGTCCGAGCAAGAACTTACGTACCTCCGGATAAGTCTTGCCTTTCATCGACTGGCCATCAACCGCGGTGATGCGATCACCAAAGCGCAAGCCCGCGCGAGCGGCCGGTGAGTCGTCAAAAGTAGCGCGGATATAAGTGTTTACATCTTCTCCCTGGCGGAGGTCCTCAATGGTGGCGCCGATGCCGAAATACTGTGAACGTTGTTCAGTCTTGAAGGAGGCAAATTCGATCGGATCGAAATAGGTCGAGTGTGGATCGAGCACGCTCAACATTCCGCTGATGGACGATTTGAAGATTGCGTTGTAATCGAGTTTTCTTCCGTCGATATGATTGGATTGGATGACTGATAAAGCCTCAGCCAGGTCGCTCTTGATTAGCGGGGCAGTTGCCGTAGCTTTCCCATTGGCAGGACCTGAGTTTGCCGAGCGTTCAGTGCCCGTTCCCGCCCTCCTGGCGGAGCGGTTTTGTTGAGCGAACATGAGTGCTGGAACTGAAAGAACGACGATAAGGAAAAAAATACCCGGGGCAATAGATCTTTTTCTCACGCAACCCTCCTAAAACTGTCTATCAGCTGATCCCGCTTGTTGGACGCCAAATCCGCTTTGCCGGGTTTCGGGGCGAAAAACGGGGACGCCAGAATAACACGAAGTGAGACTGCTTTTGAATGTACGCCAGTCGTTATTTAAAGGTTCTTCCTGGGCTTAGCCACGTGGCCAAGAACCTCATCCTCAAGGGAATAAGCAAAATCCTCGGGTTTCAACTCCGTTGGGGGATGCAACCGCTCCCAGGCTATCGTCGCAGCGAGTCCTTGCTCGAATGAAACCGGCTCAGAAAAGCCCAGGTCCCGCCGCAAAGCCGAGGTATCGGTCGCTAACTGGTGCTGCCAGTGCAGCCCGCTTCTCATACTGTCGGGTAGTTGTGCGGGCTCAACTTCGGCGAGATAGCCTTTCCAGCCAACTTCCTTGCCGATTTCATTTATCCACTCTTTTTCGGTTAGCGCGTGACGCTCGCCAAGGTTGTAGATGCGGCCGACGGACCTTTGGTCGCCCACCACACATGAAATTGCTGTGGCGACGTTTTCGACAAAACCACGGGTCCAGCGCCAGTTGACCAGTCCTCGTTCAATCAGAATCGCCGGTCGACCATCATCCATTCGCTTCAAGTAGGGAAATATTCTGTGCTTATGATCGCCGGGTCCATAAACAACGGGCAGACGAAGTATCGTCGCGGGCAATTCGTCGTTTGCTGCCATGACAGTTCGTTCAACTAGTATTTTTTCGTAAGTGTAAAGCCAGTCACTTTCGTCTTTGGCCATCCGGCGATAGGGATAAAGGTTGGTCCGTAGGGCAGCTTCTTCGGTCATCGGGCTCGGCTCTGGCTGGTCAGTGGCAACCCCGCGAAGTAGTTCATAACTCCGGTAAACGTCAGCACTGCTGATAACCACCAGGCGTTTTGCGATCCCGTGGAAGGTCGCCACTAACTCGGCGGCATCAGCTTCGCACATCGCAATCATGTCAACGACGACATCAGGTTTCTCGTGCCGAAATAGAGATCTAAAGCGGCTTAGCTCTTTTCGCTCTCCGAGGATCTCTTTCGAATTTGGCGCGGAATTTAGCGGAGTCTTGCCGCGATGAAAGACTGTTACTGTTCCGCCACTGGTGAGCAGCTTTGCGGTGAGCTGACTGCCTATGAAGCCCG
>DATFRK010000021.1:0-2695 GCA_035263325.1 Pyrinomonadaceae bacterium
AAAACCCCGATCAGCGAGATGGCGCTGTAGAGCGGATTACGTTGGGCCACTAGCGCGATCGCGCAACCAACCGCCAGGCCACTAAAAAGTATGAACAGAATTGCCAGCATTTGCAGGAGAAGACCGTCTATCTTCAGAGCAAGTTGAAATATGCCAATGTCGCCGTCAGGAAAATGTTAAGCAGGGCCATTGGCAGTAAGAACTTCCAGCCGAAACTCATGAGCTGATCAAAACGAAACCTGGGCAGTGTGCCGCGCAGCCAGATATAAAGGAATAAGAAGAAAATTATCTTCACCAGGAAGCCGATTACGCTGACGAGGCTAAACAAGAAGGTTCCCCGACCAAACAGATCCTCGGCAAAGGGGACATTCCATCCTCCCAGAAACAGCGTCGTGGCCAGCATCGAGACCGTGAACATGTTGATGTACTCGGCCAGAAAGAAGAGCGCAAACTTCATCGCGCTGTATTCCGTGTGAAAGCCGGCCACCAGTTCAGTTTCGGCTTCCGGAAGGTCGAACGGGACGCGATTGGTTTCGGCTATGGCAGCGATCATATAAATGACAAACCCGAGGGGCTGCAGCCAGAAGATAAACCAACCGGCACCATGCCAACGCGACTGTTGCTCGACAATTTGTTGTAGATCCAGTGTTCCCGCTTGCAGGATGACACCGATTAGCGCCAGTCCCAGCGCCAGTTCGTAAGAGACCATTTGCGCCGAAGAACGCAACCCACCCATCAGGCTGTACTTGTTGTTAGATGACCAACCGGCCAGCGCAATTCCATAGACACCAATCGAGGTGATGCCGAGCACGTAAAGTAAAGCAACATCAAAACGGGCCACGACCAGGGGAATGGTGGTGTTGGTAAAGGGTATGGTGAACTCCGGTCCAAACGGATAGACGATCATCGTCATCAAGGCGGCCATCGTGGCGATCACCGGCGCCAGAAAGTAAATGAAGCGGGTTGACTTGTCCGGGACGATGTCTTCTTTGAGGATAAACTTCAGTAGATCGGCGAAGGGTTGTAACATTCCGCCTGGGCCAACGCGGTTTGGTCCCAGGCGGCCCTGGATCAAACCCAGCACGCGCCGTTCCGCTAAGACGGTATAGGCCACGATCAGAAGAACGACTACGAATACGACCGTGATCGCGACGAACTTGAGAATGATGTCGATAATGAGAGAGGTGTCCATTCAAGATTGCCAAATTGCCGATTGCCGATTTCAGTAGGACCAATACCGAACTATGGGCCTATTAATTTCGGCAAAAAACAAACAATCAAAAATCGCCTTAGT
The DNA here is from genome assembly GCA_035263325.1 of Pyrinomonadaceae bacterium. Taxonomy (GTDB): domain Bacteria; phylum Acidobacteriota; class Blastocatellia; order Pyrinomonadales; family Pyrinomonadaceae; genus PSRF01. The sequence continues at coordinate 1,295 of DATFRK010000021.1, forward strand.
CGCCGCTGACGGCCGCTTCTTTCTGCAAGCCCGCGTCAACAGTGATTTGATACAAGGGCGAAATACTGGTCGTTGCCGGGCGCGGGTTGCCAGACGCGAGTAGATGAAACTGTGGCACCCGGTCCGTGAGCGTTCCGATCTTGAACAACTCGTGGCCCACCGGTGGCGTCGTTTGGACCTTGTCGCCTTCAGCAACGATGGCCTCAACCCGGTCGCGCAGCCGTTGAATTGTTTGATCTCTGTCCGGCTGTTTCACTTCATACTTAGCCTGGACAGGATTCGACTCGTCCTTGAGCACTGGATAACGCATCCCTTGATAAGGCGGTACCTGCTCACTAATCTCGCGAAACACAGCAGAGGCTGACCGCTCAAAACCAAAGTCCAATCCCAACTCCCTGGCTAACTGGGCCGTGATCATCCAATCAGCCTTCGACTGATGCAATGGATCAATGGACTGCCGGACACGTTGGACGAACCCGTCGTTGTTAGTGAAAGTGCCATCAATCTCCGCGTAAGAAGCCGCGGGCAAGACAACATCGGCAAATTTCGTAGTCTCGGTTTCGAAGAGTTCCTGGACCACGAGGAAATCTAACTTGCCTAACAAATCGCTGCGACCTTCCAGTTGCGAGGGAAGAAAACTTCCCGCTACGTACAAAGCTCGCATTGCCTCTCCAGCGGCGTCGATAATTTCCGCAGGGGAAATGTCCTGGTCCATCAGGCCCATGTCATGCGCCCCGACGCTATTGTTGTAAAGTGGTAGCGGATGGAGCAGCACTCGCCGCTGTTCACCGGCGAATAGAGAAGGGAATTGAGCAACAATAGCCTGGGCGGCAGCGCTTAGTTGCTCGCCAAACATGACGACAACGTCACCAGTGGTGTTTGCTATCGCGTCACGGATCGCCGCGATCTCCGAGCTCTGAATAGCTGACTTCTGCGCCGCGAGCGAGTCACTACTGCTGTCAGCCAACGCCAGGACAATTGCGTCTTCCGTAGCGGGTTTTATGTGTACAAACTGCGCTGCTTGTTCCGACAGTCGAATCGGCACGGAATTAACAATGATTAGTTTGGCGCCACCGTTACGAACCGCTTGACGAACCTGTTTCCCGGTGAAGGGTTGCAGTTCTTCCGGCTCACCACCGATCAGCAAGATAGTTTTGGCGTGACGAATGTCCCGGTGAGTCGCCAACAACCCGCCAAGGTTGTCGAAGAATGGTTTCAGACTGAACGCATCGGTGGTAGTAAAGTTTTCTGTGCCTACCAACTCAGTGGCGAACTTCCTGAGCACATAGAGAGCTTCATTGGTGAGTCGTGGGCTACCGACCACTCCGATCGCGTTCCGTCCATTTTCGTTGGCGATCGCATCAAGCCGTTCCGCCACGTGTCGAATCGCATCATCCCAGG
>DATFRK010000022.1:0-3859 GCA_035263325.1 Pyrinomonadaceae bacterium
TAAAGCCAGATGGCCGAGAGCCAACAGAATCTCCAAACCCAGCCAGGCACCCCAGCTTTTCGCATCGATCAACAGTTACATCAGATCCTTTACAAAGCGCCCGCGCGATCCAAGCTGGAGCCCAAGCCGGAAAATGTCTTGCCGGAACCGCCGTATCCGCAACAGCCAGATCCAAAGGAAATGACCAAGCGCGAATACCTGAGGCTGAATGGTGTTCGAACTTGGAAGACCTGGGGAGCTCCGTACTTCAGATCCCGCTGGCACAGCAGTGAACTGCGACCGATCATTCCGTATCTCTTTACCGAGTGGAAATGCAATCTTGATTGCCACTACTGCTGGTCTTACAACAACGCAGTAAAGGGAATGACCGAGGACGTAGCCAAACGTTCCATCGACTGGTTGCACTCGATTGGTTCCCGAGTGCTCGCGTTGATGGGCGGTGAACCGCTGCTGCGACCAAAATTTATTCACAAGATCGTCTACTACAGTGCGAAGAAAGACATCTTCGTTTACCTGCCGACGAACGGCCGGTTGATGAAGCCGGATGTAATCGATCGCCTGGGTGACGCCGGCATCGCCACCTTCAACCTGGCAGTTGATTCAGTCAAGGAGCGAAAGTCGTTACCCAAAGCGCTCGAGCCGATCCGGCCGTATTTCGACTACCTCGTCAAACGCCAGCATTACTACGGCTACACAGTCATGTTCAATATCAACATCTGTCATAACAACATGGATGATGTGAAGGAACTGACTGCGATCGCTCACGACAACGGCATCGCCACTGACTACCACATCAACGAGACGCCGATGACGGAGCAAACGCACTTCAAACATCTCAACGAAAACCAAACTTACATCACGCCTGACGACTGGCCCAAGGTTGATGCCTTGCTCGATTATCTTAGTGACCTGCGCAAGACCCAGGGTTACAAGATGGTCAACCCGGTCCAGCACATGGAAGACATGAAGCTATTGATGCGTGGTCATGTGCCACCATGGAATTGTCGGGCTGGTCAGAACTCACTGATCATCCGTACCGACGGTACGCTGGCGCCATGTTTTCCGATGTACTCGGCGACGCACGATTGGGGTGTGGTCGGGGATGACAAGTTTGACCTGAACCAACTTAATGAGATGAAGAAGGAGTGCACCAAGCATTGCCTCTCCACCTGTAACTACATTCTGGGTTATTGCTACGACACCATGCGCGTCCTGAGTTGGATTGCCACCCAGGCGAGACATGGTTTCAAGGGAGTGAATAGTTTTTAGCATTCGGATAGAGAACCCGGAGCGGTAGCGACGGGGTGCTACATGAAATCCCCGAGGGTTGACCGCAGCATCCCGTCGCTGCCGCTCCGGGTTCTCTAATTTATTTTGATTAACCTGCCACCGCGCAGCGAAATCACTTCCACTAGGCCGCAGATCGCCGCACCTATCAAGACCGCCAATACAAAGCTGACTGGTGACATGGTGCGAAAAAGCATCAACAGCGTCGCTCCTCCCAGCGGCATCCACAACATCAACGAAGTAATCAATCCGGGCTCGTAAAGACTGGCGGAAATACTGCGGCAGGTGTGGACCAGTCCATTGACAAGGGTTATGGCTCCCAGTATCACCAGCATTCGTTTCGGGAATCCGAGATTTACTGCCAGCAGAATGCCAACGATCATGAGTATCAGCCCAAGACTTTGTAATGTCAGAAACCGTGCCGGGGAAAGATCCACGCCGCGATTTTTCAGCAGGTAGGTTGAGTAACCATTCCCGGCCCAGTACTCCTCAGCTATGTGCGCTAGATAGGTCAAGGGAAAGAGCGCCAGCCAGAGTGACAAGTAACTGTCAGGTAAGTAGTGCAGGAGACTGCGCAAAACTTCACCCCGCTTGAACGTCATGGTCCGATGTCAAAAGTCTGAAGAACAAAGAACCAAGAACAAAGTACAAAGGACAAAGTACAAAAACCCAAGACCGAAGACCCAAAATTACTTACCTTCCAACCTATAAAGCTTCACCGCATTATCCCTTAGCGCCATTCGCGCCAGTTCCAACGCTCGGTCACGCGTAATCTCACCGTCTTCCATCATCCCGGTTAGCGCCAGGGCCAGTGCCTGCCGCGCCGTCGTGGTCGACAACCACCCCACCTCGGGCCAATCAACTGCCGGGCCAAAAGAAAACGAATCAGTCCCAAACAGGATCCGATCTGGGTAACTCTCAAGCCAGCTGCGTAATACTTCACTCAAGGCGCGCGGGTATAAAAAGAATGTCTGGCCTGAAAAATCACCGTAGACATTCGGCTTCCCAAACATGGAGATGGTCTCTTTCGTGTAGGGATAGCCGCCGTGGATGATGACAAAGTTTGTCTTGCGGAGCGTTGGGTCGTTGAACGTAGGTTCCAGCAGCAGCGGATTGCTACCAGCGGCCCGATAATAGGCGCCAGCGCCGTTGATCATGTGAATATGAACTGCGAGTCCCAGCCGGCCCGCTTCACTCGCGATATGGTGAAACAGGTAGTCCTGAAGCGCCTTGTAGTCAGCAGCCGACGGTTCGCCGCCTTTGACGTAGCGAGCATAGACGCTCCGCGCGAGCGCAGCATCTGGCGGCGCGAAATCGAGCAGCCGGAGGTAGGCAGCCTCAAACTTAACCGCGACGACACCATTCTGCTTCTGTCGTTCGAGCGTTGCTGTTACTACTTTGCTCGTGTACTCATCGAGCGTGAGCGGGAGGGTTTGCAAGTTAAGGTCAGCCAGGTAGCGTCTTAGCAGTTTCTCTTCGCCCGGGTAGAAGCCGGCATAGTCAGGGTTTGACTTCTTCGCGGTTTCATTACTCAACGGGACCATCAGGGCATCGACAAAAGAAACCCAGCGGAACCTTGGTGTTGACAAACCGGGGCCCATTGCCACCCGGTTGGCAAACATGGTTTCGATGTTCAGGCGGTCCAATACCCACGAGGGAAAGTTTTGCCCCTGTTCGCGCAGCACCTTCTGCTTGTTCGCCAGTAACTCAGCAACGTGCTTCTGGTCCATATCTGCATAGCTGTAACCGAAGATGTCTTTCCAGGCAGAGATGAACTCTGGATTGGTTGGACTCAGGCGGGCGGGCAGGGGAAAGGTTTCGATTGCATCGAGCGGTAAGGCATCGTATTCGTCATCGGCCTTTTCACCACTGGCGACATAGCGTAATGGATGCGCGTGATTGTCGATCGCCTTGATCTTGTTGATCTGCGCTAGTAGGTCCGGATCGGCTTTACTCTGCGCGCTAACGAGTCCCGAGAACAGCAACGTTAACAAAGCCGCGACAATCAGAGGGCGTTTGGGCACGGATGTCCTCCCAGGCCTGCGAAGTTTTTCGAGCAGGAGGGTTATATCATGTTGGGAGCGCAGGCGGGCCGCCTGCCACCTCGCGAATTGTTCAACTTCAACGAGAAAAACGGTCGGGCCGCCTGCCTCTCGCGAGTTGCTAGAGCTCGGGGGAAGGAGAGCGGGCGGGCCGTACTGCGGTTCCAGTGGAGGTTGAACTTCTCAGCAACTTCTGAGATAAGGTCAGGCGCTTTCGTTAGTTCAATCCGACCGCCGCCGTTCGTTCAATGTCAGCCTCTGCCCCTGATCAAACAACAAATCAATTAGCGCGTCGTCTGGGGTTGTTTGACGCCACCATGATTGTGATGGGTGGCATCATCGGCTCCGGCATCTTTATTAATCCTTATGTAGTGGCCCAAAAGGTCCACACCCCGTTTTTGATTCTCGGTGTTTGGGCTTTCGGTGGCCTGCTGGCACTAATTGCTGCCTTCATCTGGGCAGAACTCGCCTCGCTCAGGCCCGAAGTAGGTGGACAATACGCCTACCTGCGTGAAGCATTTCATCCCAGC
>DATFRK010000023.1:0-20867 GCA_035263325.1 Pyrinomonadaceae bacterium
AGCGAAGAAGGTTTTGGTCACGGGCTCGCGCAACTTAGGGGGCAGGTCTTCACGCTGCAGTTGCTGCAACAACATATGCAGGAGATTGAGGTCGCAGTCACGTAAATGCACGGAGGCTCGCTCGTTACCGTCGAAGTCGAGCATCGCCGTAGGATAATCAGTACTTTGTCCTTTCAGGTAATACGTGTCCTGGGTGGTGGTAGTGATCAGAGGAACCAGGGGATTGACGCCTTTGATTGAGTAGTCGAGCATCAAACGTCGTTTGGTGATCACGTGGTGGCCGCCACCTTGGGGGCTACCTAACAGCTTCACCAGGTTGAAGCCCTGGCTGTAAACCTTCTCATCGGTATTGAAGCCGTGATCTGAAACCAACACCATGGCGGTTTCGTCAGCGTTGGGACTTTTTTGGATAGTGGACCACACCTGACCGATTATGGAATCGATCTGTTTGAGGACAAAGAGTTGAGATTGTAGATCGTTGTTGTGATGGGCGACGTGATCAAAATCGGTTAGGTAGATATCGAGATACCGGACCTTGGGGTTGTTGAGTCCGTCCAGGAGTTCTCTTAGCAACTGGTCGCCCACGCTGCTGCGCATCTCGAGTCCCATGGTCCACTCGTCGAACAGTTCCTTCGGTGCTTTCTTAAAACGATTTTGCAGGCCGTTTGACAGAGTGAGATACCGTGGGCCGCGTTGGTAAAGAGAGAAGGTGATGTAACGCTCGCTGTTGGGATACGCATCGATTAGCAGCGGCACACCGAGTGAATCAAGCACCTCGACTGCCGGCATATCAATGCGGTCGCCCAACGCTCCGCCGAGATAGAACGGGATGAAATTGAGATAGTCGTAGGAATGCAGCGTGTAACGATCAAACTCTACATTTCCCTTGATCTGCAGGTGTTGACCCGTATCGAGCAGTGACCATGATGGGGCTGAAAGACTCATGCCGCGCACATAGAAACTGGAAAGACGGGTACCGTGTTGGTAGAAGACAAAGTCGATCCAGGGAAGAATGCTCTTGGTGGTGCGTTGATCGCGTTCTTTCACCAGGCGATCCAGCAAATCGTAGGGAAGCCCATCGACCTTTACGATTACCAAACGCTTGGCCTGGGCAAAAGCGTCCAGCGGCGACAGGGCCAGGACCAAGCCAAGCAACAATGTCAGCAGCAATGTACGCCTAAGGGACCGAGCAGCAACGTACGAAGCAGATCTGATCTGTTTAAGATTGTGAAGTGATTTCATCTCCGAGTACTAGGGCTGGCCGGCCTTAAGTGGGGAGTTCGAGATCGTGACAGCGATTGGTTGCACCCGATCGTCTTTGTCTGTCAGATAACTTTGAGCAATTTCCCGCCACGTTTGGTTAAGCTCCCGGTTCTGAGAGATGCGGAGGAGTTCAGACTTCGCCTTAGGATTACTGATACGAGAAAGACTATCAAGACACGCGCGGCGAGTTTCATCGTCTCTCGTGCGCGCAAAAATCTTTGCTGCCGCCGACACAGCCTGGCCACTGGCGCCCTCACCATGGTCGGCGACGAACCGCAGCGACCGCTTGATCTCGGCCAGGTCCCAGGCCATGTCGATTTCACCCTTGGCCCTGGCGACCTGCTCGAGGAATCGCGTGTGATATTGCAACCGTCGCGCAGTGTCGAGTCGCTCTTCCATGTTGTCTGTCAACTGCTCGCGATGAACGTATTTGCCGAACGAGATCACGTTCGCTACGCTGAAGGCGATCTGGGCTGCACGTCCATGCTCGAGAGGCAGCATTTCTGCGCGCCGGTCCCGCTCAAGTTTGGCGGCGAGACCATTAGGTTCCTTAGCAAACTTCACGAGGGCGGCGTACTGTGCCTTCGCGACTTTTGCTTCTGCTTCAAAGTCGTTCTCGAATGGGTTCAACGAGACCTTTTCCAACCGCACGTTGATCTCGTCGCGCAATTTTGGCTCCAGTGAATCGTTCAGCGACAGCAACAGTTTGAGTTGTGAATAAGTTTGCAGGCGTGTCGGCTGGTTGAGATCGATACCGCGACGTCCGGTTACGAAGTCGTATACGGTGCGACCCAGGAAGTAGGGCAGGTTGCCGAATTTTGAAACCGACAAAACATTTCGCGTCAGGTCGTGTAATACACGACGCGACATTTCGCGCGTCTTGGGATTGTAGCCATCCCGAAAATCTACCAGCAGCATTGGAATTTTTGGGTAATCAAGGCCGTACAGAGCGAGTGGGATCATTTCGACCGCTGCGGCGCCTGGCGTGTCCTTAGTGACCTCGCGTCCTTCGCGATCGAGGTAGCGCACTTCAGTGTAGCCTTGCCAATTGAGCAAGCGCTTATCTGACCACGGATCCGCGATGTTCAGGAAGCGACCGTGGTAACGAGCGTTTTGCCGCTGCGCCAGGTCTCTTTTGGCGATCCACAGGAGCGCATGGGTCGCGCTGCCATCGGGCATTAGCAACGGCTCAAAATAAAGTTGCTCTGCCTCCGCTCTTTGTCTTAGAAGCTCCCAGTTGTGACCACGCTCGTCGCGAATGGTGGCTGTCTTCCTGGCGTAGTAGCCTTGCAGATTGACGTCGTCAACCAGGCCGCCGAACGTCTTGTCAGTGAGCAGGAGTCTGGCCTGGATCTCATTCATTTCCGCGTCTGTGAAGGCCGACTCCCCTTTGACAGCCTGATACAGAGCAAGCACCGAGAGGGCCCGAATGATGTGCGCCTTCTTGTAGTCACCGGTGTTTTGTCGATAGGAGCTGGTCGAGGCTTTGATCGCAAAACCGTAGGGATCGAATAGCAGGTTTTGCAGTGCGGTCCAGAAAATCTTGTCCCAGACCTCATTTTCAGGGGCCGCCAAATCAAAGAGTGCCGGTGGTGGTTTATCTGAGAACTTTTCCTTGTTGCCGACGCGGGTGTAGAAGAAGGGGATAGCGGCGGCGAGACGTTGTTTTACCGTGGGCCGGGTGTAGGTCAAGGGCCATACATAACGCAGCCGATCGTTCTCTACATTCTGGTCATTCAACGTGTCGCGCAGGATTGAAACCAGCGGCACCCAATTGTCATTAGACTTCTCGGCGAGGCCGTCGAGACGCGCATGAACTGTAATCAGCTCCGCCCCACCATCAATCGGAATACGCTCGAACCGGAGAATGTCAGAAAGTTGCGACGGTTTTTCTACAGGTGGGGCTGCAGCTTGGGCGTTGACCGATGGGGCATAAATGCACGAGCCGACTAAGAGTACGAAAGCTAACAAGCCAAGTCGCTGAATAGAGATGCTGCACATGGGGCGGTTTCGCTGCATTCCAAACCTTGTTAAGACCTAACAATTCTGAATTGCTTAGAAAATCTTACTAACCTTCAGCAAGAATCGTGCCTCGGGCTCCCATCAATATAACATCAGTCTAAACACTTTTGGGCCACTTTAGTCCTGTCAGTTGTGACAGGGGTTGTCACTGTAATACTCGAGTTCCGATGCCTTCTCAGAGGACGCAGTTGCCGCCCAAGGGCTCTCTCTTTAGACGGGAACGGAGTAAACAACGTTAACGTTGCAACGAGGGTGCCGCGCTCGGTGATGACTAGTTTGTCGTAGCGGGAGTTCTTCCAGCCTGGGTTGCGGTTTCGAGTTCCTTGGTTTCTTTTGGCGGTGGGGGCTGCCAACCAGCTCGTTGCAGCAGGGTGAAGCCAAATCGGACAGGTACTGCAAAGTTGGAGGCTTGGTTCTCTGTGAACACCGCAAAATTCACACCTATGACTCGACCTGATGGTCCAAATAGCGGCGCTCCAGAACCACCCTCAGCCGTTCGCGCGTCGTAAGCGATACGCCGGACGTCGAGGTCAGTAATGCTGCCCTGGGTGGTCAGTGGTTGAATTCTTCTTGTTTCCGCGAGGTAACCCAGCAGTGCATCAAGAGAGCCATAACGCTGTTGAATACCTCTCGATTCCGCATCGTCGAGCAGCGCGAGTAGTCGGTCTGGACCAGAGGGATAACCCATCATCACGACCGTCTTGCCTACGGCAACCGCATCCGGATCTGTCTCCAAAGGAATCAGGGGAATGCTTTCAGGAATTTCGGGAATATCAAGCAGGCAAACAGCTAAATCTTCTCGGCTGGCAGCGGCTTTGAATTTTAAGGGTATTGGTTGCGTGTGATCGGGAAAATAGGCAGTCAGTTTTTTTAGTCGCGGTTGTCCGTGCACACTATTTCCCAAACTTTGTGCCTTATCATCGGCGAGCCAGGGTTGGACAATATGACGATTGGTGACCACGAAGCCACTACCGACATAAAACCCGGTCCCGACAAATTCAAACTCCGCAATAGCCGCTTTACCTTCGGGAGTTAGGGTTTCCGTCTCACCGCTCTGCACGGGTGCGCCGCTTTCGTTTGCCTGCGCCTCTGGATAGCGCAGTGGCTTTCCGGTCCCCGACTCGACGAAATAGAACGATCCAGCGATCAGGCAAACGCCTCGACCGTAGTCACTCCGGAGTTTTACTGCCAGGGAAAGACTGTCGCGAATCTCCTTGTTTGATCGGCCCAGGTCAGACAATTGGTCATTCGTCTTCGACACCTGCTCTTTCATCGATCCCAGTTGGGCCCGTTGGTCATCGATCAAACGCCGGCTGCGTTGCATTTCCTTGTACATCGCGAAACCGAGATAGAGAACGCCACCAACGAGGGCAATTGAAATCGCCAGGGCAATCAGCTTGGTGCTGGGATTTATTTCACGCACCAACTCGCGCGTGAACTCTCGCAGAAAGACTTTTGCGTCGTCGCGGCGGGCGGTCGCAGCCGATTCAATGGCCGCAGCCTCGATGAAGGGCGCGACGTGCGTCTCGCGCGTCGATTGCGGGATGACGGCAGGAAGCGAACGAATCGGGAAGAACTGCAGCAATAGATCGGAGTCGTCAATGCGAATCTCATCGCCGTCATTGAGTTCAGCCCCATCCCGGATTGGATGTCCATTCTTAAGGAGACTCAAGGCCGGATCGACCCGGCTGATGTGGTAGGAAGATCCCTCGCGTACCAACTCCAGAACCAGGCTGGAATTGACGCCCCTGGGTAAGCTGGAAGCGCGCAGGCGGACGTCGCAGTCCTCTGAACTGCCTATCCGCACGCGTTCGTCGGTTAGTATTTCGGTGTGCCGGTCTTCTCCTGAGGAGATATGGACGACGAGGCCGGTAGCCATACTTGATTCTTAGCTCTATCTCTACAGTAAATCAGGCGCCCGCAGCAGACCGCCTCGAGTTCCTTCGCGGTCATGCCCTCGGTCGCCTTCACGTGCATTCTACAATGAACTACAGGGAAACGGTTAATGACACCGAACCCGATCCATTTGACCGTTGAGACGTGTTAGCATGGGTTCTTCTCATCATGCCCAAATTCATTGAAGATTGTGAACGTTTGACCGAACTCGCGCCGATTACTACGGCGCCCATTCAACACCACGTTTTTGTCTGTACAGGCAAGTCGTGTTCAGCCGTTGATAGTGCCGCAGTGAAAGCAGAGTTCGAGCGCGAGTTGCACGAACGAGGGCTACTGTTCGGTCGTAAGGAGAAGGGAAAGAACCCACGCGGCAGTGTAGTGCTCACTGAATGTTCTTCAGTTGGCTTCTGTGCTATCGGAGCGGCGGTGTTGGTCTATCCGGACGGTATCTGGTATGCACAAGTACGAGCAACGGATGTGCATGAGATCATCGAAGAACATTTGCTGAACGGGCGCGTGGTGGATCGCTTGGCGCTGATGAAGGTGCCGGCTACCGGCCAGCTATCAGAGGTGGAAGTAAAAGAACCCACCGAGTGGGAAGCCTAATAGGGAACCGCGAGCGGTAGCGAGCGGTATTACGGAGTCAACTTAAACCACAGCCCTTAGTTTGACCCGGCAATACCGCTCGCTACCGCTCGCGGTTCTCGATTAACCCGCACTGGCTGCTTGCTTCGGCTTCCAACGAAGTACAGGCTTGCGGGCCGCGGCTGCCTCATCCAGTCTGCCGATGCGAGTGTTGTGCGGTGCGTTGAGCACTAACTCGGGATCTGCCAACGCTTCCGCAGCGATTGACTTCATCGCCGCGATAAACTGGTCCAACTCCTGCCGTCCCACTGACTCCGTCGGTTCAATCAACATCGCACCCTGGACAATCAGAGGAAAATAGATCGTCATTGGATGAAAACCATAGTCGATCAGCCGCTTGGCAATGTCGAGAGTGTGCACCCCTTTGCGCGTTTGTCGTTTATCGGTGAACACCACCTCGTGCATCGGCGGATCGTCGAATGGCTTATCGTAATCGGAGGTAAGCCCGTTGGCGATATAGCGCGCATTTAGTACCGCCGCTTCGGTCGCTTCCCGCAGTCCGTCATTGCCGTGCGTCAAGGTATAGGAAAGCGCTCGCAACATCATTCCATAGTTACCGAAGAATGCCTTTACGCGTCCGATTGATCGCGGTTGGTCGTAGTCAAGCTTAAAAGAGTCGGCACCGTTCTTAACTATTCGCGGTACCGGCAAAAATGGTTCGAGTTCTTTAGTACAGCAACATGGACCGCAACCCGGTCCACCACCACCGTGTGGAGTTGAAAACGTCTTGTGCAGATTGAGGTGAATCACATCGACGCCCATATCACCGGGCCTGGCGACGCCAACAAGGGCGTTCATGTTCGCGCCGTCCATGTAAACCAACCCACCCGCTTCGTGGACAATGTTGCAGATCTGTTTGATGTTTCTTTCGAACAGTCCGAGGGTGTTGGGGTTCGTCAGCATCAACCCGGCAACATCTCCCTGGGCGCACAACTCGCGCAAGTGATCGAGATCCGTGAGTCCCGAAGCGGTCGAGCGGATTGTCTTAACTGAAAACCCTGACAGGTGTGCGGACGCGGGATTGGTACCGTGAGCGGAATCGGGAATCAGCATCGTGCGCCTGGTTGAAGCTGTCGCTCCATCGCGGGCATCCAAGAACGCGCGGATGATCATGATCCCGGTCATCTCGCCGTGCGCGCCGGCTGCCGGTTGCAAGGAAATTCCTGGCAGGCCAGTGATTTCTGCGAGATGTTCCTGGAGTTCGTAGATTACTTCGAGGGCACCCTGGGCATCGTGTTCTTCGGTTAGTGGATGAAGATTAGCGAATCCTGGAATCCGCGCCACTCGTTCATTCAGTCGCGAGTTGTATTTCATCGTGCAGGAGCCCAGCGGATACATGCCCAGGTCAATCGAGTAGTTCCAAGTGGACATGCGTACGAAATGACGGATGACGTCCACCTCGCTAACCTCGGGCATGCCTTCAAGATCATCGTCCCGCCGAAGTTCAGCCGGGACCAATTGGTCCAGCGGCGTCTCTTCAACGTCGAGACCAGGTAAGCGATAGCCGATGCGACCCTTGTGGGAGCGTTCAAATATCAGCTGCTCGTTGTGACTGAGATGGGTGGTTACCTTGGTTATTTCTGTGGTCATAGGAACTAGGCATGCTTCGCGATTGAACTTAGTCCGGCAACGAGGGCATCAATCTCTTCGCGAGTATTGGTTTCAGTTACGCAGACAAGAAAATCATTGGCCCTACCGGGAACAAAACGCGACAAGGCTAGCCCGCCTTCAATACTTTTCTCGTCAGCAAGTCGCGACAGGAGGTGGGCTGCGGCAGAGGGCCCACGCACTACAAACTCGTTGAAGCGCGGTCCGGAGAAGGGAAGTGAAAAACCTGCGAGCTTGCCGATCTCTTTAGCAGCATACGCAGCCTTCTGCACACACTGGTGTGCAACTTCCTGAATTCCCTGACGTCCCATAGTTTCGAGATAGACGGTAGCTGCCAGTGCGATCAGACCCTCGTTGGTGCAAATATTTGAAGTGGCCTTCTCCCGACGAATGTGCTGTTCGCGAGTTGCCAGGGTAAGCACGAAACCGCGTCGTCCCTTTTTATCAAACGCCTCGCCCACCAACCTGCCGGGAATCTGGCGCGCATACTTTTCCAGGGTGGCAAAGAGGCCGACATAGGGACCGCCGAACGACAACGGCACACCAAACGACTGACCTTCAGCCACGACAATATCGGCGCCGCAGGCACCAGGCGATTTAAGTAGCCCGAGTGAAATCGCCTCCGTGATCGCTACGATCAGCAGTGCTCCCTTCGCGTGGGCCGCAGTTGCGAGCGCTTTGAGATCTTCGATACAACCAAAGAAGTTGGGCGACTGCACGACCAGCGCCGCTGTCTGATCGTCAACGGCAGCCGCGAGTGACGATCCGGCAAGGCCGCTTTGTTCGTCGAAGTTTGTCAGTTCCAGATCAATGCCGGCGTGCTGCACATAAGTCTTTACCACTTCGAGATACTGTGGATGGACCGTAGTCGAGGCCACAACCTTAGACCTTCGCGTGACCCGTTCCGCCATCAGCACAGCCTCCGCCAAGCCAGTTGAGCCGTCGTACATCGAAGCGTTTGCCACTTCCATTCCGGTCAACTGGCAAACGAGTGTTTGGAACTCGAAGATGGTTTGCAGCGTACCCTGCGAGATTTCCGGTTGATAGGGAGTGTAGGCAGTAAAAAACTCCGAGCGTGAGATGATGTGATCGACGATGGTCGGGATGTAGTGCGAATAGGCACCACCGCCCAGAAAACTTGGTCGACCCGCAGCCGCATTCCGCGAACCCAACCGCTCAAATTTTGTCAGCAGTTCGATTTCGGAAAGTGCTGCCGGAGTGTTTAGTGGCCTGGGTAACCTTAAATCTTCAGGGATGGAGGCGAATAGTTCATCAACCGACTTGATCCCGAGCGAGTCGAGCATCTCTACTCGCTCTTCCGGGGAATTAGGAATGTAGCGCAAGATTATTCTGTCTCAGCTTTCGTGAAATCTTCGTACTCGGCGGCTGTCAGCATGCTGTCAACTTCGCCAGGGTTAGCCATTTTGAGATAGACCATCCAACCTGCGCCGTAGGGATCGGAGTTTACTTTTTCCGGCGCGTCGGCCAGGCTCTCATTGATCTTGACCACTTTTCCAGCGATTGGCGTGAAGACTTCGGAAACCGCTTTTACTGACTCTACTGAGCCGAACGATTCGTTGGCCGCAAACTCATCACCAATTTTCGGCAGTTCGACATACACCACATCTCCCAGGGAATTCTGGGCGTAGTCAGTGATGCCAATGACGCCTTGATCACCCTCGACCCTGACCCACTCATGGTCCTTACTGTAGTGTAGGTCCTCTGGAACGTTTGCCATAGTTCCTCCAAGATTATGCTGCTAGGGAATTTTGCTTTCTGATCAGGATCGCCGCTTTGAATCCGCGCCGATCACCATCGCAAAGCAAAAGCCAGTTTTTTACTTGGGCCGTTTGTAAAAAGGTGCCTTAACTATCTGGGCCGCCACCAAACGCCCACGCACGTCGATCTTGATTTCCTGACCTACGCCGGAGAATTCCGTCGGTACGTACGCCAGCCCGATGTTCTTCTTAAGATAAGGTGCCGGACTACCTGATGTCACCTGCCCGACACGTTGGTCGCCGATGACCACGTCCTGGTGGTCGCGAGCGATACCGCGGTCGGTAACTTCAAAGCCCACCAGCTTCCGCTTAAGTCCTGCTTCCTTCTGTTGGGCCAATTTTTCGCGACCAATGAACTCACCTTTGTCTAATTTACAGATCCACCCGAGATTTGCTTCGTACAACGTCGTAGTCTCGTCGATATCGTTGCCGTAGAGGGCCATTCCGGCCTCGAGTCGCAACGTATTCCGCGCTGCCAGACCACAAGGCAGTACACCAGTGTCTGAGCCAAAGTTTCCCGCCGCGAGTAACTTGTTCCAGAGCTGTTCCGCTTTGTCTGGCGCGGCATAGACTTCGAAGCCGTCTTCACCGGTATAGCCAGTGCGGGAGATGATTGCTGAGACCCCATCCACGTTGCCAAAACCAAAGTGGTAATACTTCATTGCGGCCAGCGGAACAGGTGTGAGTTGCTGCAAGATCGACAAAGCGTCCGGTCCCTGGATGGCCAACTGACAATAGTCTTCGCTGACATTAAGAAGTTTGACCGACTCACCGCGATGTTGGGTGGAGATCCATTCCCAATCTTTAGTGGTGGTGCCGGCGTTGACGACAAGTAGCAAATGGTCGTGTGCGATACGGTAGACCAATAGGTCGTCGATGACCGTACCCGCAGGAGTTGTTAAGGCGGAGTACTGTGCCTGGCCGTCTATTAATTTCGTGACGTCGTTGGAAGTTACGCGATTGACAAAGGTGATTGCGTCTGGTCCAGCAACGTCAATCTCGCCCATGTGAGATACATCAAAGAGTCCGGCGTGCGTCCGCGTGCGTAGATGTTCTTCGATGGTCCCTGCGGGGTACTGGACAGGCATGTCCCAGCCACCGAAGTCGACCATGCGTCCACCCATTTGCCGGTGGAGAGTATTGAGCGGGGTCTTCTTCAATTGAGGTGCAGTGGCAGTCACGCTAGTTTACCGGTGAAGGCTCAGTTGAGTGAGTCTCACGTTGCTTTAATCACAGATAAAAGTGCGAAAATCGGAAACTAGCATGCGACGTGCGGTGCGTCAAGCGACGTTATCCACAGATTACGCAGATTACACAGATCATTCGAGACAGTTGAGTTGAGCGTTTTCCATAAGCCGGTTGGGCTCGAGTTTTATAAGCGAAGGAAAACACCCAATCCTAACTCTTAAGCAGCTCTGTGGAATCTGCGTAATCTGTGGATGGAATTAGCTAGAAGTTGCGATCGTCGACTGCGACCTTTTGTACTGCGAAGACAACACGCATTGTGTCGGGCCGGCGATCTAGTGAGGCGGGTACGAACGCCGCATCTTGTCGCAATGCACTTTCGAATTCGTCAAGCATGCGCTTGTCCCGGGGTGCTTGCACCACATCTGCAAGGGAGGCGGCGCCATTGCTGAAGACGTCAGTGACAACGATCATATCGTCGCCATCTTCGGCATCAGCATCAACGCTCGGACGCGCATAAGCACGAGTCAGGGCGGCTAGCGCGCCACCAGGATTCAGACTCGGGGATTGCTCGGCAAAGGGAGCCCGACTGGCGGCGAAGACTTCCGGCGTCACTGGTCTGTTTAGGTCGAGAATGCTGTGGCGAGACGCTTCGCGCAAAGCGACAAAGTGCGGTCGCAGCGCCGCGAACATCATTGAGAAGAGGATAACTGAAGCAAACGAACCCACCGTGTAAGGCATCAAGCGAGGTTCAAGAAAACGCGCGACGCGATAAGTCCATGACGGTTTGGGAGCCTGCCGTTGTGCTGCTGCCTCGATCATCAGCGCATCGGAGATCCATTCATTCAACTCAGGCGGCGGCACCGGGCGCGCCATGTTACTCAACCGTCTGGTTAGCGAACGAAGGTCAGCTAGTTCAGCGCGACACACTGGACAACGATCAAGATGCTCATCAACTGCGACCCGAGCCGGCAGCGATAAGCAATCGTCGAGGTAAGATGAAAGCGCCTCTTTAGTTTCTTCGCACAACATAAGAGCTTTTTCGATTGTCAATTAACGATTGACAACCCTCCAGTTGCTGGATGGCTGGCCCGCCCCGGCTGCTCCCTGCTGTAAAAGAGAAAGCAACTTCGACAAGTTTGAAGGCAAGTCCCGCAAGAATGTCGAGCGATCCTTCAACGGGTGTTGCTGGCCGTTTTCAATACCCACTCAACGTAGCCTTCGGAAGCCTTCCTGCCCGCCGTTTCCTCACTTCGACCCATTTGGCACCGAGTTTGGTGAGCCGGGGCGGGTCAGCCATCCAGATATTTCTGACTGTGTTCGGGGCACAGTCTGTTTTTACAAAGAACCTTCCAACTTGCGTTTCAACTCTTGTCGCCCACGCGCTAAGCGCGATTTCACCGTGCCTACGCTGATGTCCAACGTCATCGCTATCTCCTCGTAGGCAAAACCTTCAATGTCGCGGAGGATAACTGCTTCGCGATAAACCTGGCGCAAACTTCCCAGGGCTTCTCTTAAAGCACGTTCTCGTTCACGAGCCAGCGCATCTTGTTCCGGATCGTTGGCAACGGCTTTGAGTGTCGTCACCAGCGTCGGCCGCCCGGTGATACTAGTGGCGTCGAGTGAGACAGTTGCGTCTCGCCGCCGCCGCCGCCACCAGCGCCAACGATTGCGCGCCTGATTTATGGCTATCCGGTAGATCCAGGTTCGTAGGTCGGCGTCTCCGCGGAAACTCTTGATGTTCTGGAAGGCCCGCAGAAAGGTCTCCTGGGTTAGGTCGCGCGCCTCTTCGCTGTTCTCGGTCAGGCGGTAAAGCAAGCCATAAATCTCCCCTGACCGTTCGCTTACGAGCGCGTCGAACGCGGCCGCATCCCCCAGCTTCAATCTTTCAATGAACTGTGCCTCTGCCTTAGGCCGCGCATCCGCTGCGGCCGCCGGTGCAGCTTGCTCTAGTTCGATTTGCCCGCGGAGGGCAATTGGCTCTCCGTAGCTCACTGATAACCCCCTGGGTTGGGAATCGGAGCATCTAGCCTTTGCCCATTCCCGGACAGGCACCTACTTGGACACCGCAGACAGGCACATTGTTCCCAAAAAAAATTCATTCCCAAATTTTTAGATGCACGTCGTTGGCTGGAGTTCTTTCTGCCGAGTTCGTTTTTACCCAACAGTCACCAATAGACGCCTGATACAGCTGCTTGACAACTTTTCGTAGGGGCAATTAGAGTGACAATTTCGTTAATCATACACCCAATAGAACGTAGTTCACTATGTAGTCTTGCGAGAGGGATTTAAGTGGCAAAGTATAACAAGAAGCGCGCCCGCGAACTCCAACACGACCGTTTTCGTGACAGCACGATGAGCTTTTTTGACCGCCTGGGCGACAAGCTCGAGGGTCAGGGGCGGAATATCCTTTACGGCCTGGGCGGCCTCCTCCTGGTTGCGATTTTGGTCATTTTCTTCGTCAAATGGAACGGCCGTAAGAACGACGAGGCCCGCCAGGCAATGGGACGGGCGATTACCCTGGCGACGGCCCCCATCACTTCTACCACCCCTCCGGCCCCCACCGCTACTGGACCCAGCTTCGCCAGTGAACAGGAACGGGCCCAACGAGCTGCCGCGGAGTTTGACAAGGTTGCCCAAAAGTATGGTGAGCCTTATCACAGCGAGGCGCGTTACTTTGCCGCCACGAATCGTCTGGTGTTTGATCGGCCGAAAGCTGAGACCGAGCTTAGCGAATTGGCAGGCGGCAAATCCGGTGAGGTAGTGGCGCTGGCAAAATTCGCCTTGGCCCAGGCCAAGGAAGGCGATGGGAAACTCGATGAAGCGGCCCAGCTCTATTCGGATTTGGCCAAGCTCAACAGTGTTGCGGTATCCGCGGAAACAGCCAACCTGCGCCTTGCCAAGCTCTACCAGAAACAAGGGAAGACGAAGGAAGCAGCTGATCTCCTTTTCAGCATCGTTGATGCGTCTCGCAAGGCAAAGGGCAAGGACGAATTGCCTCTGCCCCCATCGTCTGCCGCACGGGAAGCAGCTGACGAGTTACAGAAGCTGGACCCCGCACGTTACGCTCAATTACCTCCGGAAGCCCCAATGCTCGGTTAGTTGCTCGAGCGGACCATTGCAGACGAGCCACCGCTCCCAGCTAACGAGCCGCCTGTCGCTCCCAACTAAATGGACAACCTGACCCATTCCCTCGTTGGCCTGGCTGCGGCAAAGGCGGGTGTGGAAAGGTTGTCGCCTGGGGTGACGGCTCTTTGTGTCGTGGCGGCCAATGCTCCCGACTCCGACATTGTTGTTTTGTTCTTTAGAGACCGCTGGGCGTTTCTGCAACAACACCGCGGTATCAGTCACTCGATCATTGGTACGCTATTCCTCGCGCTGCTTGTACCGCTCCTCTTCTATGCCGGCGATCTACTGATTTCCCGGCTTCGTCAACGGGCACCGCAAACAAGCTTGAAAGGCCTGCTACTGGCGTCGCTGATCGTCACGATCACCCATCCGCTGCTGGACTGGACCAACAACTATGGCATTCGCTTTCTTCTACCGTGGAGGGCAACCTGGTTTTATGGTGACTTGGTTTTTGTTGTCGATCCATTCATCTGGCTCATTCTTGGCGGATCCTGTTTTCTGCTTACCTCAAAGACGACCACACAAAAGCTGCTGTGGGCTTTTCTTGGTCTGGTGCTGAGCCTACTCGTCGTGGTAGGGCCGAGAAGCGCTGGTCTCACTAATCCAAGTCTAGTACGCGCTATTTGGCTGGGCTCGCTCGCCTGTTTCGTGATGCTCCTCCTACTTCGCACGGGCGCGCGATTTGGTAGTCGGGTGGCCTTGGCGTCGTTTGCGCTACTTCTCTTTTACTGGGGCTGTCTGGCAGTCTTGCACGCTCGAGCGATGAACCAGGGAAATGAACAAGCCACGCTGCTCGCGCAAGCAAGAGGAGAAACGATCTCGAGGTTGGCTGCAATGCCCACGCTGGCTGATCCCTTCCGCTGGGATTGTGTGTTTGAAACTGATCGGGCGACGTACCGCTTTCGCCTAACTCTTGGGGATCGTGAGCTGTCTGAACGACTGGTGCGCTTCGAAAATCCCGACCCGTTGAGCCCCTTGATGCTGGAAGCAAAACAGGACGCTAGAGCCAAAATATTCCTGGGATTCGCTCGATTTCCAGTGCTGCAGTTGTCAGATCCAAACTGTACTGCCAACACGCTCGTTCAAATGGCTGACTTACGTTACACTGAACCAGGCGCATCACGAGGAACTTTTGCCCTCGATGTACCGGTTGATTGCGGGGCCGCAGGGTTGAGTAAGTAGATGAGCGAAACAAAACAGAACGAGAGCTTGTCGGCGTTGGCGGATGCCAACGATCAACTCGAGCGAGCGCAGAAGAGAGCTTCAATCGGCAGTGTGCGTGTGTCACCCGGTTCGTATCTTGGTTTTGCGAGTGTCCTGACATTCGTTTCGGCCCTGGTTTTGCGGGCGGGATTTAATGCCGGTGCTCTTCTTTTGTTGTTGGTGGCGTGGTTGCTGGTGCCGCTCCTCGCATTTGCCGATCGGATCGCTTTTGACGGTTACTCAATTCGCCGCCAGGGACCAATCGTGTTTCTGCTGCGGCTTCTGTTTGGTTACCAGAAAAAACTGTCCGTTGATGATTTTGAGACCGTGGAAACGAATGCCGTCCGCACTCTCAGAAGAGGCGGCCGCGTTCGCTATCGTTATCGCACTCAGATCACTGGTAGGGGAAAAGAGTTCGTCATTGCGTCCGGTGGCAAGGAATACAGAAAGTTGGTGCGCGCGCTTTTTCCACTCATTCACGAAGACAAACTGGACAACCGCAGTCGTGACTTGCGCGATTATCTGAACGAACCTCGTTCGTTGAATCGGAAGGCACGCCTATCGCAGTTAGCCCCGCCAGATATCCTGGACGTTACCAAAGAAGACTTTCGTTTAGGTGGCAAGATGGCTAAACGACCGGAAGTCGAAGCCCTGCAATCATCGGCGGCAGACATGGAAAGGTCTCATCTATTACGACGCCTGGGCAATGAACTGCGCGTCTCAGGTCGTCTGCGTGAGGCGGGAGAAGCATTCCGCCGGGCCCTGAATGTTAGTCCCCGGGGTGCCTGGTTGATCTACGACTTTGCGCGTTTGCTGCGGTCGCAGGCGAGTGCCCAGGCCGATGCTCGTTTGTTGTCGCGCGCGCGTGCTGCGCTGCGTCTGGCGGTGATGAGAGCGCAAAACGATCTGGTATTGCTTCCCCTCATCGGCGAAAGTTTTTTGGAGTGCGGCGATGCGCGCCAGGCCCGGATGACCCTGCAAAAAGCGATAGACCTGGACAGTGGAAATTACAAAGCACGGCTTGGCTTGGCCGATCTAGCGCTCCGTGAAGGTAAATTGGCCCATGTGATTCATCACTTTCGTGAAGCTGAAAGGGTGAGTCATGAACAATCGCTGGTGCGTTATGCGCGTCGGGAAGCTGACTATTATTTGCTGCTGAACAATGATGAGGAATACCTGGCTACCGAGTTACGCCGAATCAATTGGTTGCAGAGCATCACTCGCGTGCGGAAACTGGCAACGCGGGTTACCAACAGTGGTGTCCTGCTCGCGCTGGCCGGTGGCTATGTTGATCCAATAGCGGGTAGTGTTGGGTGGTCACTTGCTTCGTCTTCATTAATCGTGTGGTTGCTGACGGTCCTTGGTTCACGGTTGCTCTTCAGTCGATCAAAACCACCTTCAATCGCCTAAGCTGTGACGCAGCTTGCCGACCGCTGCAAAAAAGATCTTCGTAGATAGTAATAAAAAAGGTAGGTGCTTCACTGCACCTACCTTTCTTTTTTGAGATTCCGCCCGGTGTTATTTCTCTGCCGGTTTCTTTCTTTTTGCCGGTGTGCGCTTCGGCGCCTTGGTGGTGCCACTTTCGACTACCTTTGCGCTGGCCTTGGCGGTAGTTGGCTGCGGTGTGACTGTTCGTGCTTGTTGTTCCGTTGCTGAGGCGACGGCGTAAGCACGTGCCGGCTCCGGATTCAGCAGCGCGTCCCAACGATAGCGGGGTCGTTCGCGTGTTTCGGCAAGTCGCTTGAAGACCAACTTAATCACAGCTTCTGTGATCCAGTTGTGATAGAACTCGCCCACTGAGGCCAACTCAGCATCTGGCGCCGGGTTCATAAAGTCGATTGCGTAGGGCACCCCGTCCTTAATCGCAAATTCGACTGTGTTGATGTCATAGCCCAGCGCGGTGCAAAGTGTGCGCACATCAGTCTTAACGCGCTCCGCCAACTCTGGCGCTAAATAGTCTGGATTATGAATGTACTGCTCACCCGAGAGATAAGGCTTGCGCGGATCATAGGCCATGATCATGACCTCTTCCTGGCCCACGCAGTAACACCTGACAAATTGATCGAAATCGATCGATTCTTGCAGCGTCATGCACAGCGTGCCACTCTTATCAAACTCGGCCCACAACTCTTCGAGTGAGTTGATCTTCGAAACGTTCTTCCATCCGCCGCCATCGAAAGGCTTCAAGAACGCGGGCAGGCCGACATAGTCGACTATGCCTTGCCAGTCGAGCGGAAACTCCAGGTTGCGCAGACTCTCGCTGGTGATTCCTTCGATATAGTCTTTCTGCGGCAGCAGCACCGTTTTGGGAATGGCGACGCCGAGTTTGCTGCCGAGGGAGTAGTTAAAAAACTTGTCGTCGGCAGACCACCAAAACGGGTTGTTGATAATGAGAGTTCCCTCAAGAGCCATTCGCTTTAGCGTGGCCCGATAGAATGGAACCTCATGCGAGATACGGTCGATAATCAGGTCATACTTGGGCGGATCATCGTAACGAACCCCATCGAGCTTAATGTATTCAGCGACCACGTCGCCGCCCCCACGTTCGTTAATGCCCTTAATGAGCGCTTCCGGGAAAGTTTTCTCCCGACCAACTAGAATTCCTACTCGCTTCATTCTTCAGAAAGTCCTTTCCTGCAATTGGAGCAAAAAGATCCCGTCGCCAAACTATGTCACGACAGGGATGGTAATCCGGTCAACAGTGGTAGTGATTAGAAAACCAAGCAAAATACGCGGCCTTTTTGCGGTTGTCAAACGGCCCTTTAAAGTGCGGGGACTTGGCACCCCCTCTGTGACCGTGGCCCCCCGGGTTGTCAGGTCCCAAAGCGCTGACAAGTCCCCGCCCTTCCAAAGTCTTGAGGCATCCGCTGGGTGCAACCCGGGCATCAATGAGTTGGGATAAGGGCGGTTTTTGTGAACCATATGCTACAATTCGCCCTTTGATGACCATGGTTTGTGCCGCCCCTAGCTGCCCCAGTTGCTTGCGGCATTCGATTTTCGAGGAGACCTAAATTTGTTTCGTTCATTTCTGACTCCGTCACTAGCCCTAGTTCTGCTCATTTCTCTCTCTCTCAACTCCCCTGCGAGAGCGGTTGTCCCAGCCGCAGACGACACTAAATATACTGCTGAGCAGATTGTTGAATCAGTTATTCTCGTTTACGGTTCGCGACCAATCCTCGAACACATTCGACGCAATGGATTAGAGCGGGGAAAGATTACGAGGTTTACCACGGAAGGTAACACCGAAGAGTCGAACTACGAGCGCCGCTTTGTCCGGGGTGAGAACCTGGACAAGGACAAGATCAGGTTGGATCAAAAACTGCCCACCATGGAGTATTCGTTGATCTACGGTGGCGGGAAGCTCTGGGGCATTATCAATGGCGCCGCCTTTACCCCACGACAGGACGCGGCCACCAATTTTCTTTCCCAACTCCATCACAGCATCGACTCACTGTTGCGCTACAAAGAGAGTGGTTACACGATCACCCTGGTCGGTAAGGAGCAACAAAAGGGTCTCGACCTTTACGTTATAGACTTGACTGATAAGGACAAGCGGCAGACCCGTTATTACATTAGTGCCAAAACCCTCCGAGTATTGTGGCTGCAGTACGAAGAGTCCCCCAGTGAAGGCGCTGCAGCGGTCAAGTACACGAAGAAGTTCCTCGACTACCGGGTGGCACAACAAACACTCGTACCCTATCGAGTGGTGCTGCTTGAAGACGGGCGCCAAAGCCAGGAATCGCGGATTTTGACCGTCACCTATGGGGTCAAAGTTGACGACACAATCTTCCAGAGTCCGGAAGCCTAGCCTCTTTCCAACTCTCCTGAAACCCCCAATCAAACAGTCGGCCCCTCTAACTGCCGATTTTTGATTGTCGATTGGTTTTCTCGGAAAGACCCCATCAAAAATCGAAAAAGGCTCAAATCCTTTGGGAACTTAGGCCTAAGAACCGCGTGTATAGCTGCAGGCGGTCGCCGCCAAAGGTATATAATCCGGTTAACTGGCAATCGCTTATCGCTGAGCCCGCGATACGGAGTATTCTCGAGTTGTGAATACGCGCTTGAAGCGCTTGAGAGCCTGCCTGCCCTGATGAATACCCTGTCTACCATCGATGAACTGGCTTTTCCGTCTGCCATTCAGCCGGAGGTGCTTGAAGATACGGCGTCTGACCATGCCCTGCTGGAGGCGACCAGGACCGGGGATCAAGATGCGTTTGCTGAACTTGTGAGTCGCTACAGAAACCAGATCACAAGTTACATTTATCGGATGACGAACGACTATGACGGGGCCGTTGATCTGGCCCAGGAGACCTTTGTTCGGGTTTACCGGGCGGCTGATCGCTATCAACGCACGTATGCCTTTTCTACTTATATCTATCGCATCGCGACTAACCTGGCGATCAGTGAGTTGCGCAAACGAAAACGACGTAAGCTGGTTTCTTTGACAGGCTTCTTCCAGTCGGGCGACGGTGCCGAGGCGCGGGAA
This sequence comes from Pyrinomonadaceae bacterium, assembly GCA_035263325.1. GTDB lineage: Bacteria > Acidobacteriota > Blastocatellia > Pyrinomonadales > Pyrinomonadaceae > PSRF01. The sequence goes on from DATFRK010000023.1 coordinate 19,216, forward strand.
TTGAATCCGCCGGACGAGAGACCGTTGCAGGACTGCGAGTTAGTGGAGACCGAGCGACGCAATGCAGTGCAAAGAGCAATTAGTACTTTGCCGGAAAAGTATCGGGCGCCACTCATTCTGCGTGATGTCGATGGGCGTAGTTACGACGAAATCGCCGGCATCCTGCAGACAAGTGAGGGTACGGTGAAGTCGCGGATCAGCCGGGCGCGGGGATTCTTGCGGGAGAAGATGAGCGCTTATTTGTAGGTGAGTAAGTATGACTAAACCAGAATGTCGGGAGATTCGTCGGGAACTCGACGAGATACGTTTAGGAGCGAAGCTTAGTGCGACAACGATGCAGCATTTGCAAAGCTGCGCGGACTGTCAGCACTTTCAGCAGCAGCAAACCAAACTGCGACAGATGGTGGGCAGCCTGGGCATGGTCGAGGCGCCCGCGGATTTCGATTTGCAGTTGCGACGGCGCCTGGCGAATGAGAGGAGCGGCTCGGGCTATCGGTTTCCACTGAACCTCTGGCCCGTCGGGATGCGTGCTGTCGCGGTCGGTGCGGCTATCGTGCTGATGTTTGCCGCCTTCATCGCGGTCCGCCAGATGTTTACACCGAAGGTGGCTGACCCAGTGGTTGCGCGAGGAGAGATTCAATCTAAGGAGAGTCCAGCACCGAAAGCGACGGTCGAAGTCCAGTCGCCTCCGCAAGAGGTTAAAGCCCCGACACCAGTTATTGCAGCAGATAACTCCCTACAAAAGCAGAGAGGTCCAGTTCGGGTCGCCGGTATTAAGCCGCGACCGTTGGTTGCGAAGGATTACAGCTCGAACATAGCACCAGTTGTCAGGACTGATCAGCCTTTCGAAGCTACGCCATTTACGATTAACGCGTCGCAGCAATCTCTCAAGCTCTCGCTAGAGGACGGTAGTGGTGTGCAGCGGACCATTTCGGTCCCGAGAGTAACTTTTGGCTCACAACGAGTCCTGACAAGCACTAACGCTGCGAATCAATTTGCACCCAGGGGTGTTTGGTAAGACTGACTTCCAGATGAGGCGGCAAACGATGTTAGGAAAAACGCACTGGCGTTCAGCAGTTCGAATCGCGATTGCCCTTGTTGGTAGCGCGTTGCCGGTGTGGGCGCAAACTCCTTCAGCCAGTGAACCGCAACAGAAGGTGACGCGCCCAGCAACACCGGTGGCGGAGAACAAAGTCGCGCCCCAGGTAGTGACGATTGTTCACCGGCTGAATGGATTGAAAATGTTCCGGCTTTTGCTTCGCTCCGAGGGCCAACTCCAGGCAATAGATAATATCGATGAAGCCTTCAACCTGATGGATGAAGTGCACACAAACGTCATCGCCGGCCTTGCCATGGATGATGGCCGCACGATTGCCGCGCGGCTACCAGAAGCGGAAGCTGAATTTGGACCACCGGGTTTCCCGGTGGCAAACATCCAGGGTCAAGACGCTTTTCCCGCTGCTGTGATGGCCCAGGCCAGCAAGGAATTTTGGGTTGAAACGCCAAATCTGACAGTTATCAGCGCCGATGGAAAATACTTGCCGGTTCGCTACATCGGTCTCGACGGTGTGACAGGTCTTTCGATTTTGCAGCTAGCTTCGGGGAATTTGAATTCGACTGCTGCTCCAGACGACACCATGGTCAGTAACGTG
>DATFRK010000024.1:0-2793 GCA_035263325.1 Pyrinomonadaceae bacterium
CAACTAAGCGCACCCCCGCTGATGCTGCCAACCACACGTCCCAATTTTGACTAGTGCTAATCCTCTATATTAATTCAATAGGTCCTAAGTCAAAGATGAGCGGGGGTGCGCTAAGTTGAGCGTCGTGTTAGTTGAGTCGGCAAGTCGCTTACCACCCTTCCTAACTGCGCCCTTTTCGTGAGTTGAGTCAGTCGTAACCCCTTCCTAACTGCGCCCTTTTCGTGAGTTGAGTCGGCAAGTCGCTGCTCCTCCCTTTTTGACTGACTCGACGCAATTCGCTGAGGAGCTCACCCTGGACCACACCGGCGCGTCTGCAAGCCTGCTCGATGGTTACCACTCGCGCAATAGTGTTTCTCAACACGGGGTTCCGCAACGGAGCGAAACCAAAACTGATAAACGTTTGCAGCGTCTGTGGGTAGCACTCCAATACCTCAGCTACTCTTGTTTGTGCCGAAATCTCAATCGGCATCGCAAGCATAACCGGTCCGGCGGCCTGCTTGCCCAGTTGTCGTCCTTGCCACATGTTGCTCAGTAGTTCGTAACTCCAGCGCGAGAGTGCCGCCACTTCGATAAAACCGGAAACTCCCATGAGGCGATACGCCGGCGGCACAAAATCCGTCGTGATCTCCGTTGCTACTCTTAACGCGTTTCCGACATTTAGCAAAACAAAGGTCCATTGCAGTGACGATGCCCGCCGAACGTCGATCCCAGAAAGAGTCGGTACCACTTTGCTGGACACTCCGACAATCATCATCATGATGAACCCGACCGTTAGTGCGTGGCGGTAGGCGCCGAAGAAGGCGTGCGAGAATGGTACTTGCGCGCCTGTCAACGGCATGTACAGTCCGAAGTTGTATAACGGAGTCAGCACCAACATCGTCATCGCTATCACCAGCCAGACATGAGCGGCGCGAATGAATTTCAAGCCGCGATCACGTTCGTTTTCCGGCACCTCACCAAATAGCCGGTACTGTCTGATGCTGCCAATGGCAATCGCGAGCAAGACGATCGCCGTCAACCACTGAATCATCAACAACCAGTGATTGCCGGTAGACATACCCAGCAGGAAACTAGCCACTCCCAGGAAAATCGAGCCATTCAAACCCCAGAAGAGGAATGTGCGCCACCGCGCAGTTGGTTCGCGTAAACCATAAGCCTGCGGCAAGAAGCGCAACGAGACACCGGCGATCAAGACTACCGCAATCCCCAGCAACTGCACGTCGCGGTAGGGAATGTTGAAGGTCGAGAGATTGAACAGTAGTTGTTGGCGATCGAAGGGCAACTCAAACAAGATAAAGATGAAAGGATTGACAATTGCTGCCAAAAGGAACCAACCGAGCGCCGCATAAACAAAGCGATCGTAGAACTCAGGCTTGTTCGCCTGCCGTGCGGTATTCACGATGACCAAGGCAAAGATAGTTACCGCTACTAACTGCATACTAGCGGCCAGGAACAGCAGCTTGAGAAAGGCCGGGTTGTGATGCCTAAGGTGCGCGATCGCCTGGAGCAGAATTCCCACTGCCATCAGCGGCAGGGCAGAGAAGGCGAGTCGGGGTCGCCAAAGCGCCGTGTGTTTGAACCGGGGAAACGCCTGATAGAGAAAACCCATGATAAAGAAGCCGACAAAACCAAAGACCATTGCATGTGCGTGGGCCAACACCCATGAGTAGTTGACGGCGGAAAAACTCTGATTGAGTCCGATGGTCAAAAGGTTGATTGCGCCCCAACTGCACCCGAGGGTCAAAACGGTCGCTAAGCCAGCAACGAAGAATGGTCGGTAGATGTTATCGGCTAAGGTGGAACGAAATAGGAGCGGTTCGTCGCCAGGATTGGCGGTTGATTCATTCAGTTCGGCGAGGAGCTTGTCTGGCGACACTCCATGAAGACGAGCGAACCAGGCAACGGTCTCGTTTGGACCATTTGGCCCACCACAACCTTGCAAGCCATAGCGATCCAGGACGCGTCGCGCCTGGGGGCAGGCACGGACGATCTCCGGCAAGTGCGTCTCGAGGGTAATTCGCATTGTTTCACTCACTGATCAGACCCGGGCGGCGTGTCTAGTCGGGACTGTCGCCTTGGCCGCAACTTTCGCAGGTTTGCTAGCCGGTCGCGTCGCCGCCTCTTTGACTCCCGGTGGATTGTTGAAGTCGTAGATGATTGACGCGCCTGCCAGCGCCACCAGTGTGGGCAGAATAAAAAGACAGACCGCCGAATACGCACCATCTGCGAGACCGGAGAGAACGCCGATTCCAATGCCGAAGATCCCGATTGATAGCAATAAAAGTTTTGTTCTTAGCTTGAGCATTTGAGTGGTCCTTTCAATCTGTGCGCAGGTCACCGAACAGTTTTACAGAGAGCAACTTAGAAGCCAGAAAAGCCCCCTCGAAAACGGCCACAAACCTGCGACGCAAAATCTGGATTACGTGATCAGTGGGTGAGATCTCGCACTTGGTATTGGCTGGGTCGGATTTTTGCGCAGGGGGAAGAGCAGACGATGTCAATCTTTGCTGTAATTACCAAACTCAAGGAAAAGTAATGGTGGTCTGGGATTTGCTCCGGCGCGCAGACAACAGGAAATTTAAATGGGCCAACACAACGTCGCACAGCAAGTTGACGAAAAAACGGCGCAATCATTCATGAAGGCGCTACTCGAGGACCTGCGCGCACTTGCATTCATGTTGGAGAACGGGCGCGTCGAAAGTGGCGTTACCCGGATTGGTGCTGAACAGGAGATGTTCCTGGTTGATAGTGACTTGCGCCCGGCGCCCCTGTCTCTGGAAGTGCTACAACGGG
>DATFRK010000025.1:0-8548 GCA_035263325.1 Pyrinomonadaceae bacterium
ATTGATTGTCGATAACACCTTTGCCTCACCATATCTTTGCCGACCGCTGCAGTTCGGCGCCGATATGGTGGTCCATAGCGCAACCAAGTACCTGAGTGGACACGCCGATGCGATGGGTGGCCTGGTAGTTTCGGCCGATCCGATGGATAGCCTGGCGCTCGTTGGCGTGATGAAGCTCGTCGGCGGTATTTTAGGAGTTTGGGAAGCACACGAAATACTACGGGGCATCAAGACCCTGGCCGTGCGAATGGACCGGCAATGTACTAATGCGCAACAACTGGCCGAGCGCCTGCGGCAGGACGATCGGGTTGGCCGAGTTTATTATCCAGTGCCCGGTGATGAAGCTCTGGTAAGGAGAGTGTTGCGCGAACCATTCGCCGGTGCTCTCGTCTCGATCGAACTCAAGGAGAACTCGCGGGAGGCAGCATTTCGCTTCATGGATGCGTTGAAATTGTGCATCCGTTCGACGAGTTTGGGAGATGTTTTTACCAGTGTGTTGCATCCGGCCACGGCTTCGCATCGAGATCTGACGCCCACTCGGCGGCGCGAGCTCGGCATCACGGACGGCCTGGTGCGGATCTCTGTGGGAATTGAGGATGTGAGGGATATTATTGCTGATATCGAACAGGCCCTAGCCCGAGCCTGATTCGTTGGTGGTGACTTTCGTCAATTTCGTTTTGGATCTTTGATCGTGTAGTTTTGACTTTTAGTGACTAAGGGGCTGGGCCATTGATAACACTTACAAAGGAGCGTCTCGACGAGATCAACCAGCATGGTGTTCGTGATTACCCTTATGAGTGCTGCGGTCTTCTGTTAGGACGTTTTGCAGAAAACGGACGTAAAGTGGTAACTGAGACCTATCCGATTTCGAATGCGCGAGAAGAAAGCGCAAAACGCAACCGGTTCCTGATTCAGCCAGAAGAGCTCATGCGCGGCGAGAAGTATGCGCGCGAAAAGTCTCTTGAAGTAGTAGGCTTCTACCACTCACATCCAGATTCGCCGGCGGTCCCGTCGCAGTATGATCTCGAGCACGCCTGGCCCACGTATTCATACATCATCGTGTCTGTGAACAAGGAGGGGGCGGCCGATCTGTTTTCCTGGGAACAGGAGCCGGACCGGTCGCGGTTTAACCCGGAAGAGATCGTCCTTGATCGTAATTCTTAGTCTTGCTCGGAAAGGGAGTTGTAATGTCAGTCAAAATATCGATTCCCGCGGCGTTACGCCAATTCGCCGCCGGCCAGTCGCAAATAGAAGTTGAGGCCAGGACTGCAGGTGAAGCGCTGGACCTGCTGACCACCACCCACACGCAATTGCGTCGTCACCTTTTTAGTGATCAGAACTCGCTGCGTAACTTCGTCAACGTTTACCTGAACGATGAAGACATTCGTCATGCTGAAGGTCCAAATACGCCGCTGAAAGACGGCGACACGATCATGATTGTGCCTTCAATAGCCGGCGGCGCAGTGTTGGAGTCGGAAGTCAAAGAGGCATTGCCCGAGTTGTCGAATGAAGAAATCATGCGTTATAGCCGCCACCTGATCATGCCCGAGGTAGGCATGCAGGGGCAGCGACGTTTGAAGGCGTCAAGCGTGCTGATGATTGGTACCGGTGGCCTGGGTGCGCCGGTCGGAATGTACCTGGCGGCCGCCGGAGTGGGGCGGATCGGGATTGTTGATTTCGATGTAGTCGAAGAATCAAATCTGCAGCGTCAGATTATTCACGGCACCAAAGATCTCGGCCGCCGTAAGATCGAATCGGCCAGGGATCGACTGCGCGATATCAATCCGCATATCGAAATCGAGACGCATGAAGCGAGATTGACCAGCCAGAACGCGCTGCGTCTTTTCCGCAACTACGACATCATTGTCGACGGCACCGACAATTTTCCCACCCGCTATCTCGTTAACGATGCCTGCGTCTTGAGTGGTAAGCCCAACGTGTATGGTTCGATTTTTCGCTTCGAAGGACAGGCCAGCGTGTTCTGGGCCGAACGCGGCGCCTGCTACCGCTGCCTTTATCCCGAACCGCCGCCGCCGGGTCTGGTGCCCTCCTGCGCGGAGGGTGGTGTGCTGGGCGTCCTGCCGGGAATTGTGGGCGCGATTCAAGCTAATGAAACACTTAAGATCATTCTTGGATCTGACGATATCCTAGTAAATCGCTTGTTACTGTTTGATGCGTGGCCGATGAAGTTTCGCGAGTTCAAACTGCGGAAGGATCCGGCCTGCCCTGTGTGTGGCGAGCAGCCGACGATCAAAGAACTGATCGATTATGAGGAGTTTTGCGGCATGGCGGCGCACCAGGCGCCAGTGCCGGAGACCAAACTCGAAGAGATCACGGCGACCGAACTCAACGCGCGCCGCTTACGTGGCGAGGCGCTGCAGATCATCGATGTACGCGAACCACATGAGTTTGAAATTGCTCGCATGCCTGGTACCAAGCTGATTCCGCTGGGACACATTGTGAGTCGCATGAATGAGATCGATCCGGAGGTGGAAACGATCGTTCATTGCAAGGGTGGCGTCAGGAGTGCCAAGGCGATCGAAGCCTTAAAGCGGGCCGGGTTCCAGGGTCGGCTGACCAATCTCAAAGGGGGCATCACCGCGTGGTCGGAAGAAGTTGATCCGAGAGTGGCGAAGTATTAGTAGCGTGGCCGCGTCGCGGCCAAATGTTTATAGCTTCCTTGGCCAAATAATTTGCGCTCCGTAGGAGCGCCATGTTCGTCTGAGTGCAGACATGGCGCTCCTCTGGAGCGCAGAGTAGTTTCTAGAGCCGCCAAATTCTATAAACATTTGGTCCCTCCGGGACCCTTTGCAACGGCCCTCTGCGGTTGTCGTTGCAACCACTATGGAGCTGCCGCCAAGGCAGAAATCAATCGCTGCAACGCTTGCAGATCCCTCAAGTCTAATACCTCCACCGGTGAGTGGCTGTAACGACCTGGCCACGACAAACTAATGTTTACTGCCCCGTAACGAGAAAATTGTGAGCCGTCCGTACCTCCGTTGGTAGCACCCACCTGCAGCGGAATTCGTTGCGCAGCCGCAAGACTAGTAATCCGGTCCAACTCGGCGGGCGGCACCACGCTGGAATTGTCCAGCCCGCGAATGACTGCACCCTGGCCCAGGGGCGTATCCGCAAAGCGCGTAGTTTCTGCCGGCGAATCCGAAGAAACAAAAGTATCGATACTGTAGACTCGTTTAATTGAAGCCCCATAACGTTTGGCGAGCGCGAGTGCGCCTTCCAACCCTGTTTCTTCGCGCACAGACCACGCAAAAATAACTTTGTGCTGCAGTAACGCGGGATTAATTCGGCTGGCCGCAAGAATCAAGGCCGTCGATCCTGCCCGGTCATCAAGAGCACGCGCCGTGAAACGACTGCTTCCAAGCCTGGTTGAGTTTTTATAGGCAGTTATTGATTGGCCAATGGTTACGCCCTGCCGCTTGAGTTCAGCCCCATCGACGCCGAACCAGGCCGTCAGACCTTCCGGCTGTTTACTGGTCGCCGTTTCTCGTGCGACAAATACACCTCGTAGTGGTTCTTTAACTTGATCGAAGTGCAACAGTGCCGGCTGACCCTCCCAAAGAGACAGGAACAACCCGCCCCGATTGCGCAGAGAGACAGTCCCGTCGTTGGCGATGTTGGTGATCTCAAATCCAACTTCATCCTGATGAGCAATAAACATTACTGGATTGCGCTCTGGCCCAACTTCGAGCACCAGATTTCCTTCCTTGTCAGTTGTCAGCTTTTGCTGGGCCCAGCTTGGTAATGACCTGGTAATTGTTTCGCGGACTGGTCGCTCGTGTCCCGAGACTGCCGGAATATCTGCCAACGACTTAAGCAAACTGGCGATGTGAGACAGTGGTTCTACACCTTGCGTCGGTTTAAGACCCATTGCTGCCTGGTTCGGTAGCGCAACCCACTGATTTCCTTTTTCTGCCGGGGCAACGCCCGAGGCCTTCTCAACCGCAGCGAGCAAGTTCTCCGCGTCCGCCAGCGCCACACTTTCCACCAGCGATCCGGCGAAACGGACCCTTGGCGCCAGGGCCAACAGTGCAGTCAAACCGCTTGATTCAGGCAAGTAAGCCGGCTTTTCCAGGCGACGTTGGCCGACGCTATTGCCGCCATTTGCATTAGCCTCCACTCCCGGCTCAATCACCGTCAATTCGTCGATGCGGCCCAACCCGTGTAGCGCAGCTTCCAATCCATCCTGCCCAAAACTGCGCAGGGTGGTGAGTAGAAAGATGGTTTCCCCAGATATCACTTGACCACGCGCGGCACTCGCCACCGCCGCGCAACCAACGCGCAAGCCCGCCGCCGGTCCGGAAACGAAGTCGGCATAGAACCAGGGCGGCAGATCGCGCACGACTGGATCGAGCATTTGAATTCCCAGCCGCTTCACTTCGGAACGAGAAGTAGCGCCCACATCAACCCAAAGGTCATCGAGCGTCGCAGGTGGAGCATTAGCAGCCCGACCTCGTTGCAGGTGCGTACTCCTGACCGTTACTACTCCCGGTACACCGCCCGCCCGGGTCAGCACCCTGATACGCTGTCCTTCGTGAAATTGGACCCACAGCGGATGGGCCCGCTGGGTTACCCCCGCCTCGCGCAGGCGCAGGTAACCGGATTCGGTTATTTCGGTCACGGCAAAGCCGGGTCGATCCATCGCGCAGGCTACCACCCGCCTCGGGCTGCCACTTCCTTTGCGCATCATCAGGTTGCCGAGCTCGTCCCGTTGCCAGCCGGGCATGGCTTTCAGGACGGGGGTGTTCCACATTTGCTCCCATCCTGGTGGTCCATCGAGCAGCACCCAACTCGCGAGCGCTGACTCCTTAGCGTCACTACTGTCCGGCGCTTGCGAGCGAGCGGGAGCAACCGGCAGAAGAATAGTTAGAAGGATAACTGTCGTCACAGTTTGCAGGGCAGATTTAGTTTTCATGGGGTTCCGGAAAAGAGATTTGCGTGGATCAGAAAAGGTTTACTTTGATTAGTTGAGCTAGTCAATACCAGGCAAGGTATTTAACGGAAGGAACATAGCCAGGTGGCCCCGAGTTTACTCTTCAGGTGAGCTGAAGCGTGAGAGCATCTGCCAGTGACTTTGTAATAGATCGCGGACGGGCTCCGGTAAGCCCGGCAAGTCTCTAACGGTTGCGATCAGGTTGTGTACCGACGCCTTTGCCGCTTCGTCGATGGCGTTGCGACTGCTCTCAAAGGTTGGATCGTCACCGCAAGGGGGATCGAACATGAGGTCACCTAACAAGAGGAATTGAGAGTTCACCACCGGCCTATGATTCCGCACCACAATAGGCGGGGGAATCATGCTGTTTTTCCAGGCTAAGGCCTTGACCCGCTTCTCCTCCGACGAAGACGGACGGAGTGCGGCATACTGATCAGATGTAATGTCAACTTCCAAGCCCCAGAGAGTTAGGGCCTCAAAGTAGTAACGGAAGAGCGTGAAGAAGCGTCCCATAGTGATAAGCCTTGGTAAGCGCTCGAGGTAATCGCCTTCCAGCTTCAGCACCATCCATTTTTCGATGTCTGCAAGGTATTTTTTTTGGTTTGGCGGATCGTGCTTATAGAGCAGTTGATAAACCCCAACGTTGACCACTGCCGGCAGGCGACTTTGCCAAGACCTGATACCCACTTTTAGATAGTCGATAGGAATCCGAATTCCATTAGTGAGATCTCCCTGCGCATCAAACTTGTGGGCCAGCGAATAACTCAAGAGGAGGTAAGTGTTCCAGGTGTCCCGTAACGGATCTCGATCTAAGATCGAGAGGCTTTCGTCCTGAAGATCTTTTTCGTCATAATTCTCGTCAATGAGTACTCTAAGAACCGCTGGATACATCCAAAGTTGTCTTCTATCACTCCAGCTTTCAAGAATCTCGGATACAACTACTTTTTCACCAGCCTCGATCCTCCGCCGCAGAACAAAAAACTCGATTTGAGATTCTGTGTCGATGCGTACCTGGGGATCGGCAACCCCGTGGGTGAAGAGTTCAATGTCTTGTAGGATTCGCCCGGTATCGTCCGGACTTTTCATGCGCCGAGCGACGTTTATCCAAGAGTTCACGCTGGCGGAAACATTCTCCAAGGGCTCGGCGTGCAGCGAGCGCTCGAGGAGACTTTTTTGACCGGGGATGTCAGCGATCACCTGGTGGACTAACTCATCAAGTTGATAGTTGTAGAGGTTTCCGGCCTTTATAGCGTTGAGCGCTAATTGGTCTTTGATCGGTTTTCCGAAGTTAGCGCTCAGCGCGGCCTCGGCCGCACGAATCGAATAGTTAGTGGCTAGTTGACCAGAAGTTGCCGTCAGGAGATCCGAAATAGTTAGGTTGGCCAAGATCCCGGCAAAATCATTCTGATTCATAACCGACCCAACTTGCTGCTGCAGGGCTTCGTTCGAGGTGAAGTGCTTTCGGTTGCGTTCTGAGCACTGCGCGCTAAACAGCGTTCGTCTGATGCTCATGAAGTCTGCCAATCTTTCCGTACCAAAGTGCCTCCAGATCAACTCGCATAGTTTCATCAAGGATTCAATCTTCTCAATCAGCACCGGCGAGCCAAAATCTTCAAGAGTAGTTACCTCAGGCAAAGAATATTTGAGGACGCTCTCGTTCAATTTGATTATGTCGTTGAAGTCATCGATCTGTTTCTTGGTTAAAGCCAGTCTATACTCGGAGGCATAACGTTTGGCCGTGAGAATTGATGCCAACGACAGCGCGGCCAACTCTTTGGCCAGAGCGTTCATAAGGTAGTCAGAGCCGCCGGCGAATTGACTCAACTCTTCACTGCTGGGTTTCTTAACTTCACTAGCCAGAAGTGCGGCAACTTCCGCGACCGATAACAGCGCTGAGAAGTCAACAGCGCCAAGAGTTGAGTTTTTTTGCGCTCCTAACTCAGCGGAATCCGCAGTTGCGATATATCGTTTTGCACTAAATTCATGATTGAATCGAAGAGCCATACCCCAGAGGGAAAGTGATAGGGACATTAGATCAGTTAGTTGCAGGTCCTCCCACCTGCTTGTAGTGTCGGCCGTCGCGGTTATGGATTGTGTCTCCTGGTTTGCTGCCGATTCCCTGGTCTTCAGCGACGCTTCCAGTCTGGCGGAGGAGGCCTCGGCGACTGCCGTTAAAGACGAGTCGGCCTCGACAAAAGCCGAAATGAACTTACACACATCCGTATCGACCAATCTTCCCGCAGCCAGAGCCAGCCAGGAGGACCGGGCGCGCACATAGTCGGCGATGGGCTTGTCTGCATCAGAGCGGCCGTAGAGTTTTTCCAGTAACTCGGGACTGATCCGCTTTCTCTTTTCGGGGGATAGTGGAATTGATTCGAAGAAGAACCTTTCCAACAAGGTCGATTCTCGGTGGTAGTTAACCGCAGTCCCGGTTGGACTTTCGTCGAGATCAAAAATGATTCCCAATAGATCTTCATCACCTAGTAACGAGTAGGCTGTCCAGCATCGTTGCAGCAAACGCGACTGTTTTCGTTCGTACTCGTTGTCTCTCGGCAGATTTGTCTCGCGCAGCAGAGCAGCGCCTTTTGTAAGCAGAGTGGTTATGTCAGCAAACAGGCAAGCTTTAATACTGCTATCGACGCAAAACAAGACTGCTTCGAAGAGACGCATTCTGACCTTCACATAGGTCGAGTCGTCAATAACGCTCGTGGTTTTGGCTCTCAGAATGTGTCGACACAATTTGCGGAGCCACATCGCCTGGGGCGGTCGCGGCTGTTTGTCGTACCAGAATAACGCCCAGAATAGATGGCCCAGGCCACTATCTAATTCCAGTTCGTCCGCCATGCTCACTAAGACATCAGTCTTTTCCCTGATCGCCTTAATCTTGGTAAGGTCCCCATCTGGTTCAACGTGGAGAAAGTTGCCAAACGAATTCTGAATGCCGGAAATGAGGCTGCGGAAATTCTCGATTCGTAATTTGCCGCCGCGCAGGTAGAGACTCAGTACCTCGGGGCGTAGCCCTGTCTTTTCCGGTAGATTCTTCAGCAAGAATCGTTGGGTTAACGGCACGTTATCAGCAGTCAAAGAGATTAGGAAAAGGAAATCGAGATCGTCGCCGCCAGTTTCCTTCCTGGGATGACGTTCTCGATAGCTTTTCAGGAACGCATCTAGCTTGGCGGCATCAGGGTTCTCAGCATTGCAAATGCGTTTGACGACGTCGTATTCAGCAACTTCTTCTGATTTCCCCAGAACTCTTACGAGCTCGTTCTTCTCCTCCTGAGTCAGCAATAACTGTTCATATCGTTTGGTTTTGGTGAAGCCCTCTCCAGTTTTATTATTGAGGACCAGGTTGCTAAACCGATCACCATCGGTGTCGTATTCGAAGATGATCCAGTATTCAAAACCTGCTCGGTCGGCTGCGTGGTCCTCGAAATAGCGCGCGATTACATGTCTCGTCGTGGGGTCTAGCTTTTCAAAATGGTCGATGATTATGACCCTGGGAAAATCTACGGTTTCAAGTCTTTGGGCCAGGGAGTCAACAAACCGGTCGTACGTCAGGTTGGTCCCATCCATAGTCTCCAGGCGTTGGTTAAGCTT
>DATFRK010000026.1:0-8960 GCA_035263325.1 Pyrinomonadaceae bacterium
ATGAGCACGCAACGATCAAGGAAAAACCCGACGCCCGCGAACTCGCGCCGTTACGCAACTTGATAGAATTGAAAGATGTGTCATTCGGGTATGCTAATGAATCGCGATCGGTGTTACGCGAAATCAATCTGAAAATATCAGCAGGGACTATGGTCGCGCTGGTCGGTGAATCTGGCGGTGGCAAGTCGACGTTGACCAAACTGCTGCCACGGTTTCATGACCCCACGTTGGGCGCAGTGCTCTGGGACGGAGTTGACCTTAGGGAAGCAACGCTGGCTAGTTTGCGTGATCAGATCGCGCTGGTTACCCAGGAAACGGTGCTCTTTAACAATACCGTTCGTCACAACATCTCTTACGGCAAGCCCGAGGCTACTGATTCAGAAATTGAAGAGGCTGCTCGGGTCGCCTTCGCCCACGATTTCATTCAGGAGTTGCCCCACGGATACGATACGATAGTTGGCGAACGAGGGATTTTTCTTTCCGGCGGCCAACGACAACGGCTGGCAATCGCCCGGGCCATCCTGGTAAATGCCCCGGTCCTGGTCCTGGACGAAGCGACGTCCGCGCTGGACGCGGAATCAGAGCGATTGGTCCAACGAGCGCTTAACAATTTGGTGCGTGATCGCACCACTATCGTCATCGCTCACCGTCTCTCCACCATCCGCAGGGCAAACGTAATCGTGGTGATGGAGGCAGGAAGAATTATTGAAACCGGAAGCCACTCAGATCTCCTTGCCCGGGGTGGCCAGTACAAGCGATTGTACGAGTTGCAATTTGCTGATGAGGAAGAAGAACTGCTGGTGAGTTCGCAGTAGTGTAACCTCAGGATAATGACGACACAGCCGCTGACGCGCGGAGTGGTGCTGACTGTTACTTAGGAAAACATATGAAATCAATGACGGGTTATGGTCGCAGTGCTGTCACAGGCGAAGACTTCTCGGTGTCTGTCGACATAAAGACCGTCAACAACAGGTTCCTGGACATCCACCTGCGAGTAGGTTCGGATCTGTCGGCCATAGAACCAGCCATCAAACGACGTATCAGTGCCCGTCTCTCCCGCGGTCGAGTCGATGTTACCGTAAGTCTTGATCGGACGGCGCAGATTGCCTATGAACTAAACCGCCCCTTGATTGCCGGGTACGTTGAAGCGTTGAAACAGCTGCAGCATGATTTCCAGATTGCCGGTGAGTTGGACATCAATGTTCTCGCGCGCATCCCGGGCGCGCTCCAGCCGGCTCGTAACGGCATCGATGATCGAGCCATCTCGGCGCTGGAACAAGCAATTGATCTCGCGCTCGATGAACTCGAGAAGATGCGTCAACAGGAAGGCGAAGCACTGCGTCTGGAGTTGCGTGAGCGCGTGCAGAAGATCGAGGCGTTGGTGCCCACCATCGAGCAGTCGGCCGCCGGGTTGGCTGACGCTTACCGAGTTCGGCTGCAAAAGAGGATTACGGAACTGCTGAGTCGTGGCGGACAGGTGATTGAGCTCGACCCTGCCCGGTTGGCCCAGGAAGTTGCCTACCTGGCGGACAGGAGTGACGTGAGTGAGGAGATGGTTCGCTTACGCAGTCACCTGGCCCAGTTTCAGGAAGCAATCGATGCCGACGGCGAGACCGGGAAGATGCTCGATTTTCTTTTGCAAGAGCTGAATCGAGAGGCCAATACCACGCTGTCAAAGTCGTCAGATCTAAATATCAAGGAGGCCGCACTGGCAATTAAGGCCGAGGTTGAAAAGCTGCGAGAGCAGGTTCAGAACGTTGAGTAGCGCAAAAGAGACGGAGTTGGAAACCGAACCTGAGAACGTTTCGCGAACCGGTCTGCTCTTCGTGGTTAGTTCACCATCGGGCGGCGGCAAGGGTACCTTGATCAAGCGCCTGCTGGATGTTCAGCCGGATCTTAGCTATTCTGTCTCTTACACTACTCGCGTGCCCAGGAATGGCGAACAGAATGGCCGCGAGTATCATTTTGTGGACCGCACGATCTTTGAGGAAATGATCAGGGCCGGCGAGTTTCTCGAGTGGGCCTGCGTCCACGGAAACTACTACGGTACAGCCAGGAAGCAAGTTGCCGAGGAGACTGCCGCCGGCCGCGACCTGGTCCTGGAAGTTGATGTGCAGGGAGCAGCGAGCGTACGTCAGTTACGACTCGATGCGATCAGCATTTTTATTGTGCCGCCGTCCTATGAGACCCTCCGGAAGAGGTTGACCGCCCGAGGTACTGATACGCCGGAGCAACTGACGCTAAGACTACGGAACGCGCCTAATGAACTGAACCAGTATCGTGAGTTCGATTACGTGATTATCAACGACAATCTCGATCGCGCGGCGGCCCAGCTGGCGGCGATCGTCTCCGCCGAGCGAGCCAGGGGTAAACGACAAAAGGGTCACGTGGAAAAGATTATCGAGGAATTCAAAACAAACCAGCAGTAATAACGAAGGAGTAGCAGATTAAAACATGCCGACAACAGATGTAATTGAGAATGACGTAGACACAGCCGAGACGCCGGAAGTTGATTCGAAGTATCGTTTAATTATTCTCGCCGCGAAGCGAAGCAAGCAGTTACAGCGGGGCGCGCAGCCGCGCATCGAAATCGACCCGCAGAAGCACAAGCCCACCAGGATTGCCCTCGAGGAAGTGATTCGTGGTCGAGTGCATTTTAATATTAAGGAAGACGGGCGGGATTAAGGATTGGCCTTGGGACTTGGTCTTCGGCCTTTGTCCTGCGCTCAAAGACCTTTCAACTCACATCCCCTTATAATCTGGACCGCCGCCACCCTCAGGTGTAACCCAGTTGATGATCTGGTAGGGGTCCATGATGTCGCAGGTTTTACAGTGCACACAGTTTGAGAAGTTGATCTGTAACCGCTTCTTTCCCGCACCGCCATCATCAACCATTTCATAAACCGCCGCCGGGCAAAATCGCTGGCAAGGATTTCCATATTCCTCGGTGCACCGGGTCGCGCAGATGTTTGTATCCAACACATGCAGATGCGCAGGTTGATCTTCATCGTGACCGACCGCAGCGTGGTAGACGTCTGTCACTTTGTTGAAGGTTAACTTGCCGTCAAAGCGTAGACCGTTGTAGCGCTGTTCGAGTTTGTCGCCCCGGTAACCGTAGGCCGACAGCTTCTTCATTTCCTCGTGGCCCGGTGTGGCTTTGTCGCGATCGAAAACGCCCCAGGATCGGCCACCGGTGACGAACTGCAGACCCGCATTCACCAGTCCCAACCAACGACCGTGCTTAAAGCCGGAGTGAAAATTTCTCACCTTGCGTAACTCGGGAATGATCCAGCTTTCGTTCACTAGTCTTTCGTACCGACTCAACTGCTTCTCAGAATAGTCCTGGGCCAATAAGGCCTCAAAAATTGCTTCGGCTGCTAACATCCCGCTCTTGATTGCTGAGTGAATTCCTTTTAACCGCTGGGAATTGAGCAGACCAGCACAGTCGCCCACTAGCAGCACGCCGTGCGCGTAAGACCGGGGCATGGCGTAGTACCCGCCCGCCGCGATCGTCTTGGCGCCATAACGAATCAGCTTGCCGCCTTCGAGTAACTTGGCGATGTATGGATGAGTCTTGTAACGCTGAAACTCGGCGTGGGGATCGAGCAACGGGTCTTTATAGTCGAGGCCGGTAACATACCCGATATTCAAAATGCGGTTCTGCATCCCATAGATCCACCCTCCGCCGTACGTTTGTGAATCCGAGGGGAACCCGAGGGTATGCGTCACTCGACCTGCTGGATAACGATCATCAGGTAACTCCCACAGCTCCTTTACGCCCACGCTGTAGACCTGCGGCTCACGTCCCTCATCAAGGCCGAGTCGCTGCACTAACTGCTTGGTAAGTGAGCCCCGAGGTCCTTCGCCGAGGACCGTAACTTTGGCGTGCAGATCAACACCGGGCTCGTAATTGGCCTTCCGCTTCCCTTCCTTGTCAATTCCCTTGTCGCCAGTGCGAACGCCGACGACGCGGTCCTGCTCGTCGTATAGCAGACCGGCGCCAGGAAACTCGGGAAAAACATTAACGCCCGCCTCTTCGCACTTCTCACCGAGCCAGGCTGTCAAACGGTTTAGCGAGACAATGTAGTAGCCATGATTCTTGAGCGGTGGAGGGGTAATGGGTGAGCGAATCGCGCGCTTAGGAGTTAGATAGAGAAAGTAGTCTTCGTTGACTGGCGATTCCAAAGGGGCGCCCTGTTCGACAAAGTCAGGAATCAATTCTCGCAGCGCGCGTGGATCCATAACCGCACCTGACAGAATGTGTGCGCCGATCGTGGCGCCCTTTTCTATGACAGCAATTTCAACCTCGCCGAGCGGAGTGCCCTCGCCTCCACGGGCCACTGCTTCATTGTGCTGTTTGACTAGTCGTGAAAGGTGCAGCGCGCCGCTGAGATTGGCCGGCCCGGCACCGACAAACAACACATCAAACTCCAGCTCTTCACGCTCCATTGGATAGTATCCTTCTATACAAAAATGAATGGTGATTCATTTTGCGAGTATAGCAGCATGTGAGCCTTCACGCAGTACGAGCTATTGCTGCAGCAGTCGTCGATGCCAGCCCTAACAGTAGGATTGAATGGTCGAATGAGCGGTTGAGTGCTGCGGAAGACCTTGAGCCGGTGTACACTCTCCCAACTTTCAAGTAATGAAGCTTATGAGACTGCTACTCTCCAAGAAGTTCGCTATTTTATTGGTCCTGGCCTTAACAGCGATCTGCGTCCTCGCGTTGCGATCCAGGGAAGCAAGCGCAAAACTGCCGAGTTCGTTGCGCACCGCGAGCATGAATTCGTTGCCGCCGGTAATTATCTGGGCCTGGGAGAGACCCGAATCACTCCGTTTCCTCAACTCGCAGAGAGTCGGGGTTGCTTTTCTCGCCAAGACCATTCAGCTGCGTGGTGGCTTGATAGATACACGGCCAAGAATGCAGCCGCTGGAACTTGCCGAAGGAACGCAACGGGTCGCAGTTGTAAGAATCGAATCATCACGCACTGATCGACCACAGCTAACTCTTGCTCAACAAGAGGCGGTAGCCAGCGAGATTGCGGAACTATCGTCACTCCCACAGCTCGCGGCAATACAAATTGATTTCGATGCCACCCTTTCGCAACGAGAGTTCTACCGTCAACTTCTATTTTCTGTGCGGCAAAAGCTGCCACCTAAGCTGCCGCTTTCGATAACTGCGCTGGCCTCCTGGTGCGCCGGTGACAATTGGCTTTCTGATCTGCCAATAGATGAAGCGGTGCCGATGCTCTTTCGCCTGGGAGCCGAACAACACCAGTTTCAGACGCGACTGGACGCTGGCGACAATTTCAAGAATACGCCCTGTGAAAACGCCGCCGGAGTCTCCACTGATGAAATAATCAAACCACCAGTGGTGCAGCGACTTTATATCTTCAACCCAGACGGTTGGTCAGAGTCGTCCCTGACCACGGCAATGGAGATCTATAAGAGATGACCCGGCGTCCCTTTCGTTCATACCTGGCGGCAATTCTCTGTGCGATTCTGCTGACCGCAACCACGACTTTTGCCTGCGGTCCATTTACGTTGGATGCCATCTTTACTTTTACAGTACATCCAGCTTATCCGCTGGAGAACTTTGCTCGCGGCCAAATCGGTGTGGTCCAACCGAGCTACGCCAGGTCATATCTCTATGTGGCCTATCGTTATTTGCATGGCTTGAAGTTTGATCCACAGGAGCAAAAGGCCTTAACCGAATTGTGGAAGAGTCGGTTGGACCTGCAAGGGAGTGCGGACGATCAGGAATGGATTAAATCGTGGCTGGAGGCGCGGCAACGTGTCCCAGGCCTAGCCGAGCCGCCAAAGATTGAGGTCTATCGCAATCGTGAGAAGCCGAACGAGTATGAAAGCTTTGTAAACTGCAACAAAGAATCCTTTGCCACTGCTGCAGCGACGCTCAACGCGCGCATCGCAAAATTCGGCCCGGAAAGTCCGATCGTCAAAGAGTGGATTGCGGCACAAGATCAGGTGTTTGCCAATTGTTCCGAAGGGCGTCATCTACCCGAGCAAGCAGCGGCAGATGCAGATGCCCTGGTCCGGGCTGATCGTGCCTACCAAATTGCTGCCGCAAACTTCTATGCAACCAACTTTGACGAGGCGAAAGCCGGTTTTGCACGTATCACGAGCGACGGCAGTTCACCCTGGCAACAGCTTGCTCCCTACCTGGTTGCGCGCACTCTAGTACGCAAGGCCAGCCTGGGCCCGCCGGAAAGCAAAACGGACCTACTCAGCCAGGCGGAGAGCCAGCTGCAGCAGATCCTTGCCGACAACAAGCTTAGCAGTTCGCACGCGGCTGCCGGCAAACTAATGGATCTCGTACGCCTGCGCTTACATCCCCACGAACGAACGGGTGAACTGGCTAAGTCGTTACTCGCACCCGCCCCCAACAGCGCGCTCAAACAACAACTTTGGGACTACACAATCCTGCTCGATGGTGTCCTTGACGTCGAGGACACACAGGCTAAGGTCAAACCGGAGACAATGCGTGGTGATGACCTGACTGACTGGATTTACACGTTCCAGAGTGACAGTCCTGAAGCTCGGGATCATGCCCTGGCCCAGTGGCAAGCAACACAATCAAACGCGTGGTTAGTAGCCGCCTTATCTAAGGCCACGGGTAAAGATGCGAAATCGAGTGAACTCGTCTCAGCTGCCAGGCAAATAAAGCCTGATTCAGCAGCTTTTCCCTCAGCCAGTTTTCACGCGGTGCGCCTGCTAATTGAAGGTCAACAACTCAATGAAGCGCGGAGTCTCGTCAACGACCTATTAAAGAACAATCGCTCACAGTTTGATCCCTCGTCGTTGAACCTGCTGTTGAGCCAGAGAATGTCTTTAGCGGGTAACTTGTCTGACCTGCTGGCTTACTCGTTTCGAGTGCCGGCTGGTTTGAGTTGGAACGATGATGGTCGAGAGGTTCCGGCTGAAGCGGCTGAAATTGGGGACGAAAGTAAAGCCATGATCGGGAAGGCGCTGTTTGACGAAGACGCTGGCGCTGTCCTGAATCAAAAGTTACCCCTGTCGCTTTTACAGGAAGCAGCAAAGAATCCAACCTTGCCCGCGCACCTGCGTCGCGACGTGGCCCAGGCGACCTGGCTACGCGCAGTGTTGCTCGACAACGACAAAGTTGCAGACGAAGTCACGCCCACTCTCAAGACTCTCCTACCTGAGTTTTCTGAGTTACTAAACGATTTCACGGCGACTACTCAACCGGACGCGAAGAAGTTTTCCGGTATTTACGCCTGGCTGAAGTTTCCCGGGCTCGAACCCGTGGTCGATGTCGGCATTGGTAGACAAACTGCCCTGAACCAACAGGACACCTATCGTGACAACTGGTGGTGCGGGGCCGCTTTTCCGACCAATCCGGAGAAGAAGGAAGATAGCGGCGCAAAATCTTTTACGGCAGCAGGGGCAAAGCATAACCCCGGCTTTCTTACGCCGGCAGAAGTCGCCGCAGCAAACAAAGAAAAGCAACAACTCGAGTCACTTGGCGCAGCGCCAAACTATCTCTGCCAGCAAGTGATTCAGTGGGCCACAAAAACCCCAAACGATCCTCGTGTACCCGAAGCACTTCATCTCGCCGTCAATACCACACGTTACGGTTGCACCGACAAGCAAACCGGTCGTTGGTCAAAGGCTGCCTACGATCTACTCC
Organism: Pyrinomonadaceae bacterium; assembly: GCA_035263325.1. GTDB lineage: Bacteria > Acidobacteriota > Blastocatellia > Pyrinomonadales > Pyrinomonadaceae > PSRF01. The sequence continues at coordinate 7,670 of DATFRK010000026.1, forward strand.
ATCGGCAGTATCCAAACTCCCCCTGGACGAAAAAAACCAAGTACTGGTTCAAGGACTAAGGGGGCGGTCCAGTTATGACATCCACAACGGAAGCGGAGTTCACCAATCAGTTAATCAACGAAACCAGTCCTTACCTGTTGCAGCATGCGCATAACCCGGTGGACTGGTACCCGTGGGGCGATAAGGCTTTCGCCAAAGCGAGACAGGAAAACAAACCCATACTCTTAAGCATTGGCTATTCGGCCTGCCACTGGTGCCATGTGATGGCCCATGAGTCTTTCGAAGATGAAGAAATAGCCAAGCTGATGAATGAACTGTTCGTTAACATCAAAGTCGATCGTGAGGAGCGGCCGGATCTTGATCAGATCTATATGAGCGCGGTTCAGATGCTCACCCATCACGGTGGTTGGCCCATGACTGTTTTCCTGACTCCTGCAGGTCTTCCCTTCTATGGAGGAACGTATTTCCCTCCCCAGGATCGGTACAACATGCCAGGCTTTCCCCGGGTATTGATTAGCGTGGCTGAGGCCTATCGCGAACGGCAAGACGATATTAAGGAAACGTCCGTTTCTATTCTGAATGAACTCCGCCGGCTCAACACCGCCAACGAGGCCAACGAACCAATCGGCCAGGAAGTCCTGGACGCTGCCTACGTTGGTATCGTGCGAACCTATGACTCATTGCACGGCGGTTTCGGTGGAGCGCCAAAGTTTCCCCCGGCGATGACTCTGGAGTTTTTACTGCGCACCTATAAACGAGCTGGAAAGAAAGAAGCACTCGATATTGTCAGTCATACCTGCAGAGCAATGGCGGACGGCGGCATCTACGATCAACTGGGCGGCGGCTTCCATCGTTACGCCACCGACGCCAGTTGGCTCGTTCCTCATTTCGAGAAGATGTTGTATGACAACGCGCTGCTCGCCCGCCTCTACCTGCACTATTTCCAGTTGACTGGTGAAGACTTTGCCCGAGACACCGTGACGGGGATCCTCGACTACGTGTTGCGGGAAATGACTGATCCGGCTGGCGGTTTCTACTCGACGCAGGACGCTGACTCCGAGGGACACGAAGGAAAGTTCTTCGTCTGGGGGCTCGACGAAATCAAGTCAGCGTTGGGTGAGCATGATGCGTCACTGTTCTGTGCTTATTACAACGTGAGTGAAGGTGGCAACTTTGAAGGCCGGTCTATCCTTAACGTAACGCAATCCCTGGCGGGGGTAGCCCAGCAAAACAACATTTCAGTGGCGGAGCTTGGTGAAACAATTAAACGCAGTCGCGAAAAACTCTTTGC
>DATFRK010000027.1:0-3951 GCA_035263325.1 Pyrinomonadaceae bacterium
ATTTCCGATCAGCCATACTGCGAGTCACCAGGAAATAAACTGTGCGAATCTTCCACATCGGCTGATCGGGATCGACTTTCCACACCGCCTGGCGCACTTGTTCGGCGAGACTCAACGGTTCAACGCTGGTGCGAATTAGAAGAGTGGCGAAGATGCCGGGGTTCTGACTGTAGGCGATATACAACTGTGGTCGTTGGTCTTCATCGATGTAGTAGTGCTTCGCGTCGCCCACCACCCCAATGATATTGCCGACGGTGTTGTCGTTAACAAACTTGACCTGCTTCCCGAGTGGATCTTGATTGGGCCAGAACCTCTCAGCCATGGTCTTGTTGATCACGACGACAACGGGAGTGTTCGCCTGATCCTGGTCGCTGAAGGTGCGGCCTTTCAGTAGTGGTATGCCGATGGTTTCGAAATAGTTCGGCATGGCCGTATTGAACATCACTTCCGGCTCCATGCCTTTGGCTGGTAGTTCGCGATCCGGAAGAGTGATTGCTACAGTGCCGCCGTTACCGCTGAAGGGCAGACCGCGAATAAGGGAAACTGATTGCACGCCAGGAATCTCTTGCACCTTCTCAGTCACCTGGCGATGAAAATTCCACTGCACGTCGGGTTTGCCGTATTTGTTACGCGGCAGCCGATATTCCAGACTCAGCAACTGTTCGGGTTTGAAACCAACATTCACGCGCAGGAGCCGATCGAAACTGCGAATCAGCAAGCCAGCGCTTACCAACAACAACAGGGACAAGGCAACCTGAAAAACTACGAAACCGCCACGCACGCGATTCCAACCTGCACCTTCCACGCTACCGCGCCCACCTTCTTTCAGGAACGACTGTAGAGAAGGTCGAGCAAGTTGTAGCGCGGGAACTAGCCCAAACAACCAACCAGTAATTAGCGAAATACCTAAAGCAAAGAACAGCACTCGCAGGTTAAGAGCGGTATCTTCCGCACTAATAAAATCTTGCCGGAGTTTAAGAAGAGCTTTGAGACCCCAGGAAGCAAGCAATACACCAAAGATGCCGCCGACCAGACTGATCAAGGTCGCCTCAGTTAATAGTTGGCGAATTAGGCGCCAACGACTGGCCCCTAACGCTGCGCGCACGGCAATCTCCCGTTGCCGGCTGAGTCCGCGAGCCAACAGCAAGTTCGCCAGATTCGCACAAGCTATCAAAAGGATTACGGCCACTGCCGCAAACAAGAGCAAAAGCATCGGCCGCACGCCACTGACCATCAGATTGCGGAAATCTTCAACCTTGGCGCCGCGCCCCGCATTCTCGTTCGGATAAGCCTGGGCCATTTGACTGGCGACGGTGGTTGCTTCGGCCTGCGCTTGTCTCTCTGAAGTGCCTTGTTTGAGGTGGCCCATTCCAATTGTGAAACGAGCATTACGCTGCCCGCTGTTGCCCGGGTAGTAAGTCATCGGCATCCAAGCCTCGACATCAGGGTCTAGCGGCTGTTTGAAGGAGGCTGACACAACCCCAATAACGCTGTAAGCATCGTTGTTGAGAATAAGTTTCTTGCCTTCAAGATTTGGATCGCCGTGTAAGCGCTCGCGCCACATCTTTTCGTTGATCACCACATAGCGAGCAGCGCCGGGCTGGTCCTCCCCAGGCACAAAGGTTCGGCCGATGATTGGGTTTAGATTGAAGAACTGAAAAAAGTTGGCCGAGACGAAGGCCCCGCGTATTCGGTCTGGTCGCTCACTTCCGGTCAGGTTCACGCTCTGGGATTGGAAACCGACGAGATCTTCAAGCGATTTCATTCCTGCTCTGAAGTCGTCAAGTTCCTGTGGCGACAGGCCGTCGGGATCCCCGCCTGGTGTCGTGGAGGAAACAAGCACCATCTGATCCGCTTTGTGATAGGGCAGCGACCGCAACAACAGGACATTGACCACGCTGAAGATGGCCGTGTTCGCGCCAATTCCCAACGCCAAGGTGATCACGGCAATGATGACAAACAAAGGCTTTTTCACCAGCGTCCTGGCGCCATAGCGCACGTCTTGCTGCAAGGTTTGGAACATTGGTTGGCTCCTTAGGATCTTGATCTTTGTGCTTTGGGCTTTGTGCTTTGTTAAGTAGACAGTAATCAGTTGAAACAGGTCCTATAGGTCCAATAGGTCCTATAAGCCACTGACAACTGACTACTAACTACTGACTACTGACAAAGCACCAAGCACAAAGTTCTTCTTCTTATTCGTATCGCAACGCCTTCAACGGATCTGTCTTCGCCGCCCGGTGCGCGGGGAAATAGCACGCCAGCAACGCCACCACCATCAATCCGCTGGATACGAAGATGAACGTCGCGAGATATGCCGGGGTGACGCCGAACAGCAGACTCGACGCGAGACGCGTCAAGACGACGGCCCCAATCAGTCCCAGGCCCACGCCGATCAGGGCTAACTTCACCCCGTGTAACAAGACCATCTTCACTACATCTTTTCTGTCCGCGCCCAGGGCCATGCGGATACCGATTTCCCTGGTCCGTTGCGAGACTGAGTAAGACGTGACGCCATAGATTCCGATCAGTGCTAGCGTCAAAGCTACGGTGCCAAAGACAGCCAGAATCGAAGCAGCCACCCGAGCAGGAAAAAGTGAGAGCTTCATGTGGTCGTTCAATGTCTTGACATCAAACAATGGTAGATTTGGATCAAGCGCCAGCACCTCGTTACGCACAGGTGTGATGGCTCCTTCGGGATCGCCTGTAGTCCGAACCACCAGACTTATGCTGCTGGAATAGTCCTGGGCCACCGCGGTCCAGGTAAACATGCGCGGTTCCTCGGCGATATTGAAGTATTTACCATCGCGGGCTACACCAACGATGCGCACAAACGGCCCGGTCGGAGCTTCAAAGCTCATGCGCTTGCCTACCGCCTCAGCGGGACTGTGCAATTCAGGAAACATTCGGCGCACAAAAGTCTCGTTGACAATCGCCGCGCGTTCCGAATCTCTTTTATCGTCGGCAGTAAACTCTCGCCCATAAAGAATAGGTGTGTTCATCGTTTCAAAATATCGTGGTCCAACTGAGCCGACCATGCTGTTCGGGGCATTTCCCGCGCGTTCCGCAGCTTGCCCTTCCACAAAGACATGACTACTGGAGTAGTTCAGACTCAATGGCAGGAAGCTGGCGAGGGATGCAGAACGTACCCCAGGCAACGATTCGACGCGGGTTACCAGTTGCCGGAAAAACTGTTCTCCGCGTGCTTTGTCGTAACCTTGCAAGCCGACATCAACCGAAAGAGTTAAAGCGTTGTTGGGATTGAAGCCAGGATTCATTGTTTGCAGCTGTTGCAGCGCTCGCAGCACTAAACCGGCGCCAATTAGAAGCACCAGCGACAGGGCCAACTGCACAACGACGAGCGAACCACGCAAGCGTGAGCGACGATACCCGGCCTGAGCGGTTGTATCTTTGAGGACCGGTACCAGCGCTACTTTCGTTGACTGCAACGCCGGAGCTAGCCCAAACACCACTCCCGTCACTAACGAAATTAGGAAGGTGAAGATCATCACGCGCCAGTCGAGCTGAACATCCAGGGTGAGCGGAAAATCCAGTGGTGGTCTAAACGCCAGCAACAGATTGATCATCCAGAGGGCCAGTAACAGGCCGATGAGTCCTCCTGCGATCGACAGCACGATACTTTCCGTGAGCAACTGACGGATGATGCGCCAACGGTTCGCCCCCATAGCCAGGCGGATGGCGATCTCCTTGCGCCGGTCCATCGCTCGGGCCAACAACAAACCGGCCAGGTTCGCACAGGCAACAAATAGGACCAGCACCACAGCGGCCATCAATACCCAGGCAAAACTGACAACAGCATTGCGCAAGTCGGGAATGACAAATCCGGGCGGTACTACCCGAATTGCTATTCCCTCATTGGTGTCCGGGTACTGCCGGGCCAGTTCCTGCGCGAGAATGTTCAGCGACGTTTCAGCCTGCCTGGTAGTCTCCCCA
>DATFRK010000028.1:0-2468 GCA_035263325.1 Pyrinomonadaceae bacterium
GCCAAAGCTACTTTCCCTGGGTCGCGACTATTCCAGCCATCTTCAGCGAGACGTACCTTTTGAATCGCACTCTCGCGAGTAAAGGGAGGCAAAGGCGGACGAGTTGTCGCAGTAGACATAATATGTCCTCCTTGAACGGAACAATGCCGGTGTCAAATTGCCGATTAGTTTGGAACCCATCTCTCGGCGTCTGATTAGACCAGAACAGGCGGGAGAAATCTATTAGACGATGGTATTGACGATGCTTTGCTATGTGTCGGTGAGATTGTTCCCCGGTCGATGTGAAGACCGCGTTGCGGAAGGTATTCATGGTTGTTAGAATCACGACTCAAATGGTCACGATAGGCGACACTCTCGAGGGCGTCGCGGTTGTCATGGCGTTGCTGACATTTACCTCACCTGTCTTGGGCTCACGTGCAGATGTGAGCCACTCCTATCGAAGGAATAAGTCATGAAGAACACCACGCTCCCGGGCAATTCAGGAAATGTTCCTTTTGAGCCCGCAGATCAGATTGCGGCGGCGCCTTTGGAGTCGATCGTTTGCACGCAGGAATTGCGGAATCGCCCATCGCGCCTTCCGGAGTACGAGAAGGAAAACCGCGCACTCGCAGCACTGGCCAGCGCACTGGCCGACTCTCCAGCCACTATTCTGCAAACACTCGCTGATAAAGTATTGGAGTTGCTTCATGCCGAATCAGCCGGCCTAAGTCTCCTGACGAAAGACGGAAAGAAATTCTACTGGGCGGCTGTTGCAGGCGCTTGGGGCCCGCACGTCGGTGCCCATGCCCCACGCGGTTTCGGCCCCTGCGGCGATGTACTCGACCACAATGTTCCGATGCTATTCAGCCATTGGGAACAGCGTTATCCGTACTTGAGTTGGGCGATGCCCCTTGCCGATGAGGGACTGCTTGTTCCTTTTTACGTAAACGGTAAAGCGGTCGGTACGATTTGGGCGGTGGCCCATGATGACCATCGCAAATTTGACGCCGAGGACTTGAGACTACTCGAGAGCATGAGTCGTTTCGCGTCGGCTGCATATCAGGTGGTCCAATCGATTGAGAGCCTCAAACTGGAGATCGCAGCGCGAGAAGAGGCGGAAGCAAAAGTGCTCAAACTCGCGAGTGGTCTGGAAGCCAAAGTGCGGCGCCTGGTCGAGGCCAATATCGTAGGGATCCTGATGTTTGATCTCGATGGCGTGGTCATCGGCGCTAACGAAGCATTCCTTCGAATGGTCCAGTACAGCCGTGAAGATCTTGCTTCCGGTCGCTTGTGCTGGACGGGCCTGACGCCAACGGAATTGCGTGGCGATAACGAGCGAGCACTGGCTGATGTGAAAGCGACCGGTGTCTTTCAGCCTTTCGAGACGGAGTACTTCCGGAAAGATGGCTATCGAGTGCCTGTACTTATTGGCGGCGCGCTCTTCGAAGGAAGCGTCAATGAAGGTGTCGCTTTCGTGGTTGATTTAACTGAACAAAAACGGGCGGACGCGCAACTTGCAGGCGAGAAGAGACTCCTGGAGATGGTGGCATCGGGGTGTGCGCTCACGGAGGTTCTCACCGAAATATGCAAATTTGTCGAGGAAACAGCCACTGACTGCAAATGCGGCGTTTATTTGATCGACTGGAGTGGACCCAGGTTCCGAATCGGTGCGGTGCCCAGCCTCCCCGCAACCTATAACGATCCGGTTGAAGGATTGACTGTCAGTGCGGCGGTAGGACCCTGCGGAGTAGCAGCACTTACTAAGACGCAGGTGATCGCTACGGATCTTGAATCAGATCCTCACTGGCGATCGTGTACCATTCGTCCCCTGTCACTGGCGCACGGCCTCCGCTCGCAATGGTCAACACCGATTTATTCACGAGACGGTCGCGTATTGGGAACGTTCGTCGTTCTTCAGCCCAATCCTTCCAGCCCCACCCAACTTCAACTGGACCTGATCGCTCAAGTTACACACATCGCCGGCATCAGCATCGAGCGCGCCGCCAATGAGGCTGCACTGCAGCGCAGTGAGGCCGACCTGCTTGAGGCTCAGCGATTGACGCATACCGGACACTGGAAACTCGATCTTGGTTCGGGGACCGTGACGGCCTCGCCAGAGGTGCTTCGAATATTCGACGTGACCTCCGAAGACGACGCGTCGCAGCCTGAATTTTGGTTCAACAGAATCCACCCCGAAGACCGGCAGCGCGTTGAGGAACATTTTCAACGATGTGTCACCGAGGAACGCGATTACCAGGCGGATTACCGGATCGTTCTTCGTGATGGTGCGGTAAGGTACCAGCACGCCTTCGGTCGCCCGATTCTGAACCGCTCGGGAAACGTGGTCGAATTCGGTGGTACAACGATGGACGTCACCGAGCAGGTGCTGGCCAGAGTCGAGTTGGAGAAAGCGTTTGAGGAAATCAAACGGCTGAAGGATCGACTGCAGGACGAGAATCTGGCACTGAAAGAAGAGCTCGACCAAGCGT
>DATFRK010000029.1:0-3208 GCA_035263325.1 Pyrinomonadaceae bacterium
GTTCGGCCTCAGCCGGGATGACTCGGGCAGGTTCCTGCCCAACTATATTGAGCGCAAGATCATCCGCGATGATCCATTTCAAGTTCTTGACCGCGATGGCGTGGGCCAGTTGGTAAGGATGGGAACTGAGCGTGGCCGCAGTGTGAAACCGCAGCTGAAGGTCGGAATCTGCGGCGAGCACGGTGGCGACCCACAGTCGATCGCGTTCTGCAATGAGATTGGACTCGACTATGTGAGTTGTTCGCCGTTTCGTGTGCCGGTGGCGCGCCTGGCCGCCGCACAGGCGGCGTTGAACAGTGACGGGGACACACCAAAAATTAGCTCCCAGGTGTAGGCTGGTTGTCTTAACTTTAAAAACCGGGTCTGTTCCCGGCCGTTGATTTGATATTTTTGTTGCCATTAGGCCTTTGGTCTTAGGTCTTTGGCCTGAGGTCATTGGCCCTTGAGATCTGAGATCTTAGAATTTCAGATCTCAAAGACATGCCGATCGAGGATATCTTCCGTCGCAAATGGTTTGGCTACGTAGTCGCCCTGGCTGCCGTCCTGCTCGTCGCCGCCGCTTTCAAACTTCCCGGTTCGGGCATTAACAACACCACCGTCGCCCTGGCGTTTCTGCTGGTTGTTCTCTTTGTGGCAACGGTCTGGGGCTCGAAACCGGCAGTGCTGGCCTCGCTGGTTGCGGTGGCCAGTTACAACTTCTTTTACCTACCACCTATCGGCACTTTCAATATCGCTGACCCACACAACTGGATCGCGCTAGTCGCCTTTCTCGTCACCGCCATCACCACCGGGGAATTGTCTGCTCGAGTGAAGCGGCGGGCGGAAGAGGCAGTCACCGCCCAGAAAGAGATCGAGCGCCTTTATCACGAGTTGCAAGATACGTTTGAACGTTCGAGCCAAGCCAAGGCCCTGAAACAGAGTGAACGTTTGAAATCAGCGCTACTGGATGCGGTCACGCACGACTTGCGCACGCCACTGACCTCCATCAAAGCGTCAGTCACGACTTTGCTCGACGACCAACGGGCTTTGGCCGGCAATGACAATGAGCAACATCTAAGCCAGGAAGGCCGGCAGGAAATGTTGGAAATCATCGACGAAGAGGCCGACCGCCTGGATCGCTTCATCGAAGATCTCATGGCCCTGGCCCGCATCGAGGCTGGCGAGATGCAGTTGCGACGCGAGTGGAGTTCGTTGAGCGAGATCATTACTGCAGTGATGACCAGGGCCGCGCCCTTGACCAGGGACCATCGGATCGAGTTGTGGTTGGATGAAGAACTACCCGCCGTGCGAGTTGACGAACGGGCAGTCGCGGAAGTGCTTTACGTGCTGATTGATAATGCTGCCAAGTACTCCCCGCCGAATGGGGTGCTGCGAATCACGGCCCGCAGCGCTGACAACGAGATGGTCCAGTTAATGGTTGAAGATCAAGGGCCGGGCATCCCCACCGAATTGCGGGAACGAGTGTTTGATAAGTTCTTTCGCGCGATGCGTGACGGTGACGTCTCGGGCACCAAGCCGGGAACGGGAATGGGCCTGGCAATCGCCAAGGGAATTGTCGAAGCGCACGGCGGCAAGATCTGGATCGAGAGCGGTGATCAGGCAATTGGCACAAGAGTGGTAGTCTTGTTGCCAACTGGAGATTCGTGAGCAAGTCGATGCCTGATAAACCGCGCATTCTAATTGTCGACGACGAACCACAAATTGGTCGCGTGATGCGTACGGGACTGTCGACGCATGGATTTGAAGTGCGCATCGCTGCTGACGGCGAAGCTGCCCTCGATCTCTTCAACGACTGGCATCCAGCACTCGTGATCACTGATCTCTCAATGCCCAACATGGGTGGCCTCGAGTTTTGTCGTCGTCTCAGACTCGTTTCCGATGTGCCGCTGATTGTCCTGTCAGTCAAGAACGAGGAGCGCACTAAGGTTGAAGCGCTGGACGCGGGCGCCGACGACTACGTCACTAAACCCTTCGGCATGAACGAGCTCCTGGCACGCATTCGTGCCGCACTCCGCCGAACGGCCACTGGACCCAAGGCGAAGCAGTCAGCCGTAATTGAGATCGGTGACTTCCGCATCGATCCTGAGGCCCACCAGGCCAGGGTGAAAGGCACTGAAGTGCACCTGACTCCGAAGGAGTTCGAGCTACTTTTGTATCTGATTCAACATCCCGGTACCGTACTGACTCATCGCAAACTCCTGGGTGCGATCTGGGGTGGCGACTATACGGAGCAAACGGAGTACCTGCGAGTGTTCATCGGCCAACTGCGAAAGAAGATCGAAGCAGAACCCACCAATCCAAAATACATTCTCACCGAGCCGTGGATCGGCTACCGTTTTAATCCTGGAGAATAAAAAGTTTCCTCCTCCCCTTGATGCCACAGCCTTGCGCTGTGGAGTCTCACGTTCGCTGCTAGTTGGTAGCAGCAAACGTAACCGACCACGGCGCAAGGCCGTGGCATTGTTCCTTTGGTGAGCCCCTTGTCCTAGCAGCAAACGTAACCGACCACGGCACAAGGCCGTGGCATTTGGCCCGCCCAATCCTTACGAAATCCTTACGAACCACTTACCCCATCCTTATGCACCGGGGCGTAAAACGGTTGCATGAGATTAGTAATCGACGAAAGACGCAAGCAAAACGTCGCTACCACCTTTGGTGCACTATCCTTCATGGTAGGCGTCGCCGCCGCAATTTGTGGTTGTGTGTTGATAGCCTCCCTCTGGATTTTCGGGTCTGACCTCCATCCGTGGCTAAAAGTTGCCGGCACCATATTGCTGGTCGCCGTAATCCCGCTGGTGCTACTGGCCGGATATTTCCTTGACTGGTCCGAACACCGCCGCGAGACGAACAACAACCAACATCTCCCAAAACTCCTGCTGGTCGTTTTCTTTTTGCCATTTTTGTTTCCCGCAAGAGTTCAGGCACAACAGACTATTTTTAACGTGCCCTCCACCGACGTTCTCGACAAAGGCAAGGTCTACGTCGAACTCGATGCGAGTTTGAAACCAACCGATGCTGAGATCGTCAAGAAGTTCTCGTCGTTTGTGCCGCGAGTCGTGATTGGTGCCGGCAATCACCTGGAAGTGGGTCTGAACGTCACCGGCAACATTCAGCCCGGACCTGACGCGACCACCCTGGTGCCAACGATCAAGTGGAAACCGTATCAAAACGATAAAGGGTGGGCTTTTATCGTAGGCGATAACCTCTA
>DATFRK010000030.1:0-2522 GCA_035263325.1 Pyrinomonadaceae bacterium
TTCTGATACCCGGGCGTCGGCCCCGAGAGCTTGCTTGAAGAGCGACTCCGCCATCGGGGTCACGTACTCATGGGAAAACCGCACATCAGCTACCGCAAATAACGCATCACCAGGCTTCACCGCCGGCACTCCAATCTTCCCCGCGGTGACAAAAGCATGACGGGCAATAATCTTCTCGACGATGGTCATGGGCCGTGCTTTTGTTTCGAGTGGTGGTGGAGAGACTTCGCCGGCGAGCCGGGCCTTGTTGTAGTTGAAGAGCCCGCCATAGGTCACGATGTCTTGAGAAATTGGATCCAGGCCTTTCGTGAACTCGCTCAGGGGGATGTTTTCACCCTGCCGAATGCGGTCGATCAAACCGAAGTCAGTGGAGGTTAAGAGGCCAATGTTTTGCGAGTTCTGTCCGTAGATCTTTTCGATGCTTCTGGCGATTACTAGCTGAATGCCGGCAGCCTTCTCCGCGTAAGGGGCCGTCTCTCGCGATGAGCCACAGCCTTTCGACAAGCCGGAAACGACTACGGCAAAGCCACCGTTCCAGACCTCGTCTTTTTGCACCGCACCTTCCCGCATCCCGACGTAAACGAAGTGACCGAGGGTTTCGTCGTAGTAAAAACAGACCCAGCCCGGTGTGATTTCGTCAGTGGAAATGTTGTTCATCAAAGGCAGGTCATCGTTGCGGACGCGGGTTGCCAGTTCTGCTTCGAGTTGAGCGGCGCCTTCATCACCGGCTAACTGTTGCCGAATTAGGGCAGTTTCGTCGGTAATGAATAGAATGCGGCCGGAGAATTTGATATGGTCAGGGCGTCGCTCGCTTGGTGCTGTCATTCCCATCCTCTGCGGTTGCTTGATAATTAAAGTGATTATAACCTCACGATGATAAAACCCTTAGCGGGCAAACGAGCGTCTAACGGAAGCGGCGAATCTCGCAGGTGGAGGAAAGTTACGTATGTGTCGGTCGTTCAGGAAGCTAGCCGGAGCAGTATTTATATTGGCAATCACACTGGCAACGTTAAGTAGCGTGCCTGTAGTTCTTGGCCAGGAGACGGAGGACCAGGTCAAGATCGATATGTACAAGCGATTCACGGACAATCGCCTGCCAAATCCGCGCGCAGCCTACCAGGCGGGCAAGGATTACCTGGCCAAGTACGGCAAAGACAACGACCAATATACGAAATATATCTCGCAGTGGGTGATGTACTTCGAGCGGGAAGATCGCAAACTAAAGCTGCCGGTCATGCTGTACAACGAGAAGAACTTCGCCGAGGCTTACCGCACCGGAGCCCAGATCCTGGTTGACGAGCCGGAGTATCTACGTACCCAGATCGACCTTGGCTATGGTGGTTATCTCGCTGCCACTTACTGTGCCTCCGCCACCGCTGAAGCCGGCGACACTATCAAGAAGATCGCCCAACGTTGTAACGCTAATCCAGAAGAAGTTTCCCGTCTCAACAGCAACACTCCAGTTGATAGCCCCCTGCCCACGGGACACGCAGTTAAATTACCACCGGCGGCTGCCACGACGTTTAGTAAAGAAGCCGTGGGCCATGCCAGGTCAGCAATCCAATTGATCGAGTCGGGCAAAGCGCCGAGTGACTGGGCCCCCTTCAAAGGTAAAGACGACACGCTCGCTTATCTCTACTACACGGTGGCCTCGCTCAATCTGAAGACTGCGCCGGATGAGGCAATCGATCCTTTGCTCAAGGCCGCTTCGTTTGAGAGCGACTTGAAGAAGACGCCATCGACTTACTATTACCTTGCCTACGCCTATGAGTCTGGTCCTTACAAGACTCTGTCGACCGCCTATCAAAAGAACTACGCCGACAAGCCGGAGACTCCAGAGAGTAAAGCAGCGCTTGAGAAGTTGAATGTAGTCATTGACCGGCTCATCGACGCGTACGCACGGGCCATCAGCGCCGCGGGAACAGATCCCAAGAATGCGCAGAGTCGCGCAACCTGGATGACACCACTGACGAACTTCTACAAGTTTCGCCATGATGGCTCCGACGCGGGCCTAAATGAAATGATCGCCTCGGCTCTGAGCAAGCCCTTGCCGCCGAAACCTTAATAGAGAACCGCGAGCGGCAGCGAGCGGTAGTCCCGACTCAACTAGCACAGGCGCCTAAGCCGGGTTGATAGGTGAGTCGGGATTACCGCTCGCTGCCGCTCGCGGTTCTCTTTTTGACCGTTGACATTCGTCTCTGACACCTAATATAAGCAGACTACATTTAACCTCGCTTTCCCAACCGTTCGTCTGCTATGGATATCCTGGACAGCATTGGCGACTGGGGTAAACAGGCGTGGTCCAAGGTGCAGAACCTTTTTGGGGCCCGCAGGCCAAAGCGTATTCCACTTTGCGCGGAACTAACCCGTTTCTTCTTCACCGAAGCAATTGCCGATCGGGTCAAGTTTTTGAGCGCGCTAGCGGATGGCCAAGAAAAAGAGGTGCTGCACGCCAACGTACTTGAGGAATATACAAATCGCGTCGAAGCCGACATCAAGCGCGTTTGCCATAGTCAATCAAA
>DATFRK010000031.1:0-4998 GCA_035263325.1 Pyrinomonadaceae bacterium
GCTACAGGAGAAATACCCTCAGGCTCTTGCAGACTTTCAGCGCCTCGTCGCCCTGGCACCCAATGACAGTTTGGGCCATAAAAGTTGCGGCGACGTCTACCTGATTCAGAAAAACTATGACCAGGCACTGCAGTCGTTCCAACGTGCACGTGAGCTTGATCCACAGGACCCGCAGGTCTGGCACGCCCTGGGGCAGGTTTACGAAGCTTTGGGAAAGAGTGAGCAGGCGTTGGAGTGCTATAGCCAAGTCATCACTTTAGAGCCTAAGTCTCCCACTGGATATACTGCCCGTGGATATATTTATCTAGTACTGCGTAGATATGAGCAAGCGTTGCTTGATTATGACAAGGCCGTGGAATTGGCTCCTGACCTCCCAGATGGCTATTGGGGACGCGGCCAGGTATACGAAGGACAAGTGAGCTATCAATCATCAATTGCTGAATATGACAAGATAATTAAGCTGGCCCCGGAGAACGCATTGGGCTATCTTGCCCGCGGACAAATGTATCTCAACTTGGAACAATATGATCAAGCACGGCAAGACCTGGACCAAGCGATCGCACTAGAACCCACCGAACCTCTGGCATATTCCTACAGAGGCATCCTACTGGAGAATCAAGGAGACTACCAGGGTGCACTGAACGATTATGATAATGTTGTCCGCCTCCTCCCGGACCAGCCGCAAGGATATTTCAATCGGGGGTCTGCCCTGATTGAGTTCAAAGCCTATGACCGTGCCGTGGCTTCTCTCGACCATGCACTCAAACTAAACCCCCAGGATCCTCAGACCTGGGCAACCAAAGCTGATGCACTGCGCTTATGGGGCTGCGAAGTAAACGTTTCGGAGAAATTATCCGAAGCATTGATCGCTGTCGAAGAGGCGCTGAAACTAGCCTCAGAGAATGCAGTAGCTCATGCTGTCAGAGGATCGATTGTTGCTGCTTTGGCCCGTTACAATGAAGCGGTTGCCGCTCTGGATGAAGCGATACGGATCGATCCGCGCTATGGATTTGCCTACTGGCAGAAGGGCAAGGCACTATACCACCTTGGAGATGCCAAACTGGCGCTCGAGACATTCGACAAGTTGGGAGAATTGGGAACAGAATTTATGTCTCAGGCGGTTGTGGGACAGGCCTTGGCGCTACGCCAGTTAAATCTCGTGTCGGAAGCTACCCGGATATTGCAAAAATCGGAAGAGGGGGTTCCTCACGAGGCTAATTCTTACCTCGATCGGGCCTATTACTTCGATGAGATAGAAGCCATAGACGATGCTGTGGCCTATTGCCGCGAGGCGATTAAACTGAACGGACGACTAGCCGCCGCGCATAACCTGCTGGCATGGATCCAAGCTGAGAAGCTGGGGACCAATCTGGAAGAGGCCACCACTGAGGCGGAACAAGCTGTCAAGTTAGAGAGTAACCCTAGAGATCGGGGCAACAACCTCGATACACTTGGATGGGTGTGGTATAAACGGGGGGATCTTGAGAAGGCCCGGTATTATCTTCATCAGGCTGTAGAATTGGCAGAACCAGACTTGCTTATTCGCACTCATCTGGAAATAGTCGAGCGGCAATTGATCGCAAACACACTTTGAGTAGAGATAGAGGTCGCCTTTGCTTCTGGCAAAGGCGGCTAAGGAACCGGCGCAGTTTAACTCTGTCCGCGCCGAAACGTTTCGGAGTACCTGTGAATTAGGTAGGCGGTGATTTGCGCGTTTTCGCTCGCGGTCACTCGACTTGTATGACTAGCGGAAGGAAACGGTTTACATACAGCCATCGGATCTCCTCCAAAGGGTTGCTTCTGGTTGGAACTGTCATTCTTACCCCTTTCCTCCTTTCCGCTCTGCCACCTTCTTTGACGGCGGCGGTTTGGTGGCGGCGCGCTGCTGAGGCTCCGGTTGATTTGTTGGTCCAGTAGTGGGCTTGGGCACGATAGTGATTTGCGTGACTGCAGTGGAACAATCAGGTTTCGTGACCCTCAAGTTGCGCGGGCCAGTTGCGGCATTCAGATCAACATCTACTATAACAGTGAGTTTACCATCTGGCGTTGACATGACTGGTTCTTTGACTTTTACACGACTCCCCAAACTCACCGTTGGGAGCGGATCGGAGATCAGGTTTGTTCCTGTGATAGTTAGAGCTTGATCTGTATCACCCTGCTTCAACTCGGTGGGGGACACGCCAATACTACCGATCATATCGCTCGCGCACCGCCACCAGAACCGTCCGAAAGAGATGACTATTCGCCGGCAGGAGCAATTATCGATCTCCTGAATTACGCCATCGCTGTTGACCTTTACCCTTGCCAGCACTACCCAGGGATCAGTCGGGCATTCGGGGCATTCGGGAAGCTTACCTGTGACCAGCGTTTCAAGGTTTACCGAACCTTCGACGACGTTCGGCGGATTTTCGTGCGACTCCGGACAGTGGTTCAAAACGCCGATCTCATAACCGTCGCAGAAGCGCGAAAACTCGCACTGCGTATCGCTGCACCCGCAACTCGCAGGCTGCGTACGCACAGGCCGGGTCAGAACCTCTTTATATTTGACTGCGACATAGAGCGTGACGTCTCCGTTCTCCTCTTGGCGCCTGATGAAGACGTCGCTGCACCAGGGATCAGCTACTTCGCCCGCGGGCTGACCGCAAATGCTGATCAACCCCTCCGTCCGAAGGTCGACCACGCGTTCCTGGTCAATCAGGATCTCATCGCCGAAAGGGCTCAGGATATAGCCCGGATGCACCGCAATCTTCCACGGTTCGGCGTCACTCTGATCGGGCCTCGGAACCAGGCACACCTGGGCGCCGCATACCACGCCCCAACCGTGTAGCAGGCGATTGTGACGGCGCATCTTGTCGCGAAAGTAGTTTTGCTCCAGCGTCATCTCTACTGGTGTGATCAATTGACGCGGGAAATAACGCGGACGTTCGAGCAGGCCGCTGGCGCAGAATACTGTTTCAAGCTTGGTCATGGTTTTCATCGCTCACCTCGTATTCGGTTTTTACTTCTCTCGCCGGCCGTGGACGGGACTTTGCCATCCCAACAAAATGTGGAACAGCATATCGTTCGTATAAACAATCGGCCGGACAGTGACGTCGATCCTGTCGGGGTCGCAATGGTGCCCGCCGTCCGAAAGATGGATATGGGCAAGGCGAATGCACGGGTCCATCGGCACTGACAGACAATCGCACTCGCGTGTAACCCACTTCACCAGAGCCTCAAAATCAATCCTCCCTTCCGACACGATGTGAGGAAACTGGCATTGATCGTTAGTAGGATGGTCGCACCAGGGGGTAAATTTGATTCGAAACCCTTCGTGGATGGAGCCCGGCGCACAGACCTCCGTGCTGTGACAATCGCCCGCCAGAATAGGTACAGGATCAACCTCGCATTCGTGGTAACAGATCATCACCTGCACGCACACTTGCTCATTGTCCTGATGCTGCGCTCCTTGATGCTGGGTGTGGGATGTAGACTGGTCCGACCTTCC
The DNA here is from genome assembly GCA_035263325.1 of Pyrinomonadaceae bacterium. Lineage (GTDB taxonomy): Bacteria > Acidobacteriota > Blastocatellia > Pyrinomonadales > Pyrinomonadaceae > PSRF01. The sequence continues at coordinate 3,488 of DATFRK010000031.1, forward strand.
GCCCCGCTCCCTGGCCCTGGCGATGACGTCCGGCGGGATCTGAATCGGCCGCGTGGCTTCAGGCACGATAATCTCGCGGCCCCATTTATCAATGGCAAACCCGGGCGTAACGATAATCGCGTCGTCCTGATGCCTTGCGGGAATGACGTCGAGGCCGCAGACCACGCCGTAGCCCAAAACCGCGCGGTTGATGAGCCAGCGTTTTCCATTCTGGTAATCGGTCTCCAGTTTGAAGTGAAACTCGTCGAGCATCTTGCCGAAAAAATACCGGTTGCGCTCGAACTGTTTGAGGCTGGTGTGAAACATTGTCATCTCTGACGTTGCGTGCATAATTCCTCCTATTCCGAATCGAAAAACCTCTCTGAATGTTCGACCTCGAAAGATCGCAGTCCCAGGCGCGTACTCTGTCCCACGCTGCTGCGCTGGCCGATTCTGCCCGCGGGCTCCCCGCCCAAAACGAGACCCACTTCGGCCGATGTCGTCGATGCAAGACGAGCCGGTGGGACGGGTCCGGCGACCACAGTGTCAATCCCGATCCGGGACTGAAATCCGATCCGAAAATTCGGCTCGATTACGCAAAGGTGATAATCCGTATGAGCCGGTTTCTCACGATCTAAAACAGCGCGCACCGTCACGACCGTCTCTCCGTCGAAAGTCCCGCCGCGATACAACTGAACGCTGAATCGGTGGGCCAGGTCGTCGAAGAGCGGGGCGCCAAACTCCTCCTGTGCGATCAAGTGCGATTGATCCAGCTCCGCCGTAGTGCCGACCACGGCGCCCTGCGCTTCTGCGGCGACGAGCATTGTCGTGAAGCCGAGCAAAGAAGTCTGTTTGTCTTCGGCCGGCGCCTCTTCATCCGCCGGCAGCGCCCACCAGTTGGACTGCGCCAGAGGCTCTTCGAAATGCGCCTCGATGCCGGTAAAGAAACGCAGCGATTCGCGAAGTCCTTCCACTGTGCCTCGTTTGGCGTACAACTCGAAGGCTTTGGCTATGGCTTCGCGTTTGTGCGCTTCGTCCCACTTTTCGGCCACTTCCAGCGCCAGCCATCCCGCCAACCAAGAGAGAAATTCTGCTGGCGCGGCTCGAGGATCGAACAACCTGGCAAGCTGCCGGATTTCCGTTTCCACCTCGACAAAAAAACTCTCAAACAGCGTGAGGAAGCGGGCCAACAACCGCGCCGATTGCGAGTTCTCGCGATAGATCGAAGGCAAAAACTTAAGATAGGTTTCGTGGTCGAAATCCAGCCTCATTTGTAACAATGTAGGACTGGTCAATCCTTCGCCGATCAATTCGCACCCGATCCACACCCGATCTGAAGGCGCGCCTGGAAACAAACATTCGGTCGTGTCCACTGGAAGGCCGCACCATTTGCCAGGGCTGTGCTGAGTGGTCAGGCAAACTGATAGCTCAACTGTCTGGCCGCTCCACGGCGGGACATCAGGCGAAGCTGGTGTGATCGGAGTATCACTGCCTCTCGTCGAATAAATGAAGAGTTGCAGATGGGCGCCCGG
>DATFRK010000032.1:0-2836 GCA_035263325.1 Pyrinomonadaceae bacterium
GGGAGACTTCGTGAAGAACGCCATCGACTTGGCGTGCATGGAGGGCGCCGTCTCCGCCGCCTTGGAGACCGCCGGCCAGATCCTCGGCGACCACGGAGAGACCGCATCGCTGCCGGCCGCTCAGGTGCCGCCGGAGTGGCCGCGGGTGTTGCTGGTGGCCGCCCGCATCCTGCTGATCCCGGTAGTGGCCGTAGCGCGGGTGATCGCCTGGCTCGAAGAAAAACTCTCGCCGCATCGGCCGGACGCTTCGGAGGTGCGACGCAGGGCAACGCCGAGGCTGCAGGAGGACTCGCGCCCGCCGCGTAAGCGGTAGCGCATCGGCGGGCCAATTCGTCCAATTGAGGCCGGCTCTAAACAGGAGGCCGTAAATCACCCGCTTGTTTTGAAGAGCCAGAGCAGAGAGTTGCTCGGGCAACGTGAACACCACATGAAAGTATTCGACCGGCAATAACTCGGCTGCCCTCTGCTGCATCCACTCCTTTCTGGCTGCGGCTCGGCATTTAGGGCAGTGCCTGTTCCGGCAAGAGTTGTAAGCGATCTGCTGATGGCCGCACTGGGTGCACTGCTCCACATGCCCACCGAGTGCGGCAGTACGACACTGGATGATGTTTCGAATCACACGACGCTGTTGGCAAGAGAGTAATTCTGTATCTGAGTCGAGAGACTTGAAGACATCCACCAGTTCCAGATGTGGCCTGGTCAAGGTGTCTGCGTCATTTCCGGCGCGTCAAAAATCAGGTTACAGAAATAGTGAAACAGGTGACGTCAGCTTCCTCAAAACCGGTTGTGCTTCGGTTGTTTCAAGGAATTGATTGTGGTCTACTAGTTCGTGGCAGTTTGTGATCCAGTGAAGCAACCGAAACTTCACCCAAGTCTCGCCCGTCTCCCCACCATAAATTTAAGAAGAATGACGTGAGGCAAAATGATGTATCGCCGGTTTCTTGTCGTTCTTGCTTTGAGCCTGGGTCCATCCGCGGCTTCTGCACAACATCTGATTCTTCCGTTAAATTACGAATCGGCGCGGCCCTCAGCGGCCGGCGAAAGGGAATCCGGGATCAGTTCGGAACCGCAATTGCAGGTTCCCGCAACTCCCACTTCCCAGTCTAAAACAAAGCAGCTCAATCAACTCTTCAAACGGTTGCTCTCGGATGAAGAAACAATTTGGAGAAGTCCTTCGCAAGTGAAGCCAGACCAGATCAAGTGGCTTCTTCCGCTTGCTGGTGTAACCGTTGCGATGATTTGTACCGACAATCACGCAGTGCAAAGGCTTGGTCAACCAAAGGAGCTTGCTGAGAATAGTACCGATTTGTCGAGCCTCGGCTCCGGCTTTGCTACTTTTGGCACGGCGGGAAGTATCTATCTCGTTGGTCAACTCACACATAACGAGCGAGCAACCGAAACAGGTTTGCTCGGCGTGGAAGCGCTCGTCCACGCTTCTGTCGTGGCAACCGTGATCAAGCTCGCAACTAATCGAGAGCGTCCAAACAAGGAACAAGGCGGTGACACCTTTTGGGATGGCGGGAAGTCTTTTCCTTCGGGTCATGCAACTGTGATCTGGGCGTTGGCAGCTGTCATAGGAGATGAGTTCAAAGCCTATCCCCTGGTTCGTTTCGGTGCATACGGCGTGGCAGCCGCCGTGGCAACAGCGAGAGTGACAGGACAAAATCACTTTCCGTCCGACGCGCTTGTGGGCAGTGCGCTCGGCTATCTTATCGGGCATTACATCGTAGAGCGCCATAGTAAATTCTAGTTTAAACAGGGTTACATCTTTGTTCGTCAAATCAATAGGTCGAGCATTTGTATTGGCTCTTCTGCTTTCCTTCACAACTTCGGTTGCTGACTCTCAAACTTATTCCGCGAGCATAGTCGGCCTCGTCACGGATGACCACGGAGGCGGCCTTGGTGGCGTAAACGTCAGCTTATCGAAAACCGAATCTGGAGATATCGTTGCGGAAACCAGGACTGACAAAGAAGGTCGCTATAAATTCATGGGCCTCCTTGCAGGTTCTTTCACTCTTGATTTTGCTTCTACCGGATGGCAAAGCAGGCGACTGGACCCCGTGGAAATCCGTGCGCATACAACGATCGAGATTGACGCAAGCCTTGCTCGCAGTGATGCCCCAGCGCCAAAGCCCTCACTGCGCGTGCAAGATGGAGAAGTGGCGTGGGGCAAGCTGTTTGCGGAGACTGCTTTTCAACGGCTCCCAAGTACGCGTACGGTCTGGTCAATCCTCGAGAGCCAGGAACAATCAACAGTGACGGACGTGCTGGATATAGGCGGACTTAAAGTCGGAAGACCAGCACTTACAGGTGCGCACGGCGCTTCGTGGACCGAAGCTGAATATTTATTCGATGGGCTCAACGTCACCGACCCATACATTCCAGGTCGCCCTCTTCTTTATCCCGCGTTCGACGATATTTCTACTTTTGAAGTCATAACAGCTTCAAAACCGGCGTCGCTGTCGGGTTCAGGAGTAACCCTGGAGATTGGCGCACCAGACCCGACTGAAGGTCTTCACGGAACTACCCGATTGTTCTATTCAAATCACAACCTCCAAAGCGACAACATCGACCAGCGTCTGCAGCACTTTCATTTTCAAGGACCGGAAAGATTGGAGCATCTCGTCGATGGCGAGGCGCAAGTCGGCGGCAAGCTGCCGTTCGATCTCACACCGTGGCCGGTCTTTGGCTCTTTCTCTGCACAGAATCTCGAGAAGTCACTTGGGGGCTTTCCTGCGCCAATCGATGATCACGTCTATAGCGGTCTGGCGAAACTTAGACCGTATTTAAGAGATCCCAATCAGGTTGACCTGCTGCTTGCTTTCCAAAACGTTTT
>DATFRK010000033.1:0-7909 GCA_035263325.1 Pyrinomonadaceae bacterium
AAACTGAAGGAGCATTCTCGATGCTCTTTCTGACCCCTTCAGAGCTGATTGCTATTCGCGATAGCCGTGGCTTTCGTCCACTCGCCCTGGGACGTCTCGGCGATGCCTGGGTGCTGGCTTCTGAAACTTGCGCCTTCGACCTGATTGACGCTCAATACGTGCGTGACGTTGAGCCTGGCGAGATGATTGTGATCGACCAGGATGGCCTGCACTCTTCACATCCGTTGCCACCACAGAAACATTCGATGTGCCTGTTCGAGCACGTCTATTTTGCGCGCCCTGATTCGTTGATCTACGGCAAGTCGATCAATGAATCGCGTCACAAGATGGGCCGGCGCCTGGCAGTCGAGCAACCGGCCGACGCGGATCTCGTGGTCCCGGTTCCCGATTCGGGTGTGGCCGCGGCCATCGGTTATTCGGCGGAGAGTGGCTTAAGTTTTCGTTTTGGCCTGGTGCGAAACCATTACGTGGGTCGCACCTTCATTGAACCGCGCCAGTCGATTCGTTCCTTCGGAGTGCGCATCAAGCTCAACCCCGTGCGCGACTTGATCAAGGGTAAGCGAGTCGTGCTTATCGACGACTCGATTGTCCGCGGCACTACCTCGAAGAAGATTGTGCGCATGGTGCGAGAGGCGGGGGCGAAGGAAGTGCACGTGAGGATTAGTTGTCCGCCCACAATCAGTCCTTGTTACTACGGCGTCGACACGCCAAATAAATCGGAATTGATTGCGGCGCAGATGTCGGTTGCGGAAATTTGCGACTTCATCGAAGCCGACTCACTGGGGTATCTTTCGCTCGAAGGCATGTTGCAGGCGACGGGGATTGACATTGATTCAGCGTGCGTGGCGTGTTGGAACGGGCAGTATCCGACGCAAATCACCAGGGATGCTGAGACGATGTGGGAGCGCGATCACGAGGCCGCCCCAATTGGTTCAAGCGTGAGCGATCTGCGGCCTTAAACTCTTGGCGCCGTCTCCGAAGCTCGATTTCCGCATCTTGGATTCTCCGGCGAGATGGCGAAGAGACTGCGCAGAGAAATCGTCTTGTTATGAAAAACCGGGTGCTTCAGGCAGTGATTTTGCTATTTGTCCTGAGCTCGTTGGCCCAGGCGCAGAATGTTGCGCAGCAGAAGCAGGAAAAAGAGACCCCGGTCGAGACGTTTCAGGTGTTGGAGCTGCCACTCAACCTAACAGACGTCACGCTGGAGCAGACCGAAAAGGGCTTAGTGTTGAAGAGTTCCCTGGCGAATAGCTCCGCGCAACGAATTCTGGGGTTGCGCTATTTACTCCTGGTGGTCGATGCGAACAAGGGAACGCGAACACTAGTGCCGTTGGAACAAGGATGCAAGCTTGACGCCTTCGCAACCAGGAGCGTTAAGTTCCCCATCATGACGTCAATCAAGTTGAAACGAGATTCTCACGTTACGCTCATCATCGAGCAGGTGACCGGTGAAGACTCAATCTGGGAAGTCATAAGAGCAAAACAAGCGCTCTTGCAATTCGCATCAGGCGACTACTCGATCACTCCCAAGGTACTACAGGTCAGTAATCAGGTTGATGCGCCGCCGCAAGGGAAAGTGATTTACCAGTTCGACTACCGGTGATCTACTAAAACAAAGAGGCGATTCTTTTGAAACGAGCTACACGAGGCTGTGGCTGCGCTGTTGCAGTTCTCTTACTGTTAGCCTCCGCTGGGGGCTATCTCGGCTACAGGTTTGTTTATCCGCTGTGGAAGACAAAGCAGCCACCGCCGTCTGGTGGTGAACTTCAAGTACGAGTGCTTGATGTTGGCCCAATCAACGGCGATTCGATCCTGATCGTTTCGCCGGCCGGAAGAACTGTATTGATCGATGCCGGCGATGTGCCCAAGGGTAAAGTGGTGGCGGAAGCGCTCAGGCGTAACAACATTCAGCAACTCGACTATTTCATTCTTACGCATCCTCATCCCGATCATGTCGGCGGCAGCGCGGAAGTTTTTAAGGCAATGAAAGTCGCGAACGTCATTGACAACGGTGAGCCGCCGACTGTGCCGCCGTCCTTGGCGCCACCAAAGCCGGCGACCGGCGCTGGGGCAAAGAAACAACCACCACCAGTCGCCGTAAAGAAGCAGGGCAAGGTCGCTTCGATTACCAAGTACTACGACGACTACAAGGATGCTGTGACTAAGAGTGGAGCACACTACGAGAAGGCCCAACCGGGGACTAAGTACGATTTGGGGGCGGGAGCTTTTCTGACGATTCTTGGTCCGACTGAACCATTCTTTACCAGGGACCAGCTAAAAACCGGCGGCAACGAACCTAACGCTAATTCCGTAGTGGCTCGCCTGGACTATGGCGCTTTCTCCATGCTGCTGCCAGGCGACGCTGAGGAACAGACCGAGCATCGGTTCTTGACCAAGGACGTCAACCTGCAGGCCAGGGTTTTGAAGGTTGCTCATCATGGCTCAAAGTACGCCAGCTCAGCGGATTTTCTGGAACGAGTAAAACCGGAAATCGCGATCATCTCCTGTGGTGAGTGGAACCGGTATGGACATCCCAATCAAGGAGTGTTGGATCGCTTGAAGGCAGCTAATGTGAAGCTCTATCGAACGGATCTACAAGGCGAGGTTACAATTACCACGCGCGGCAAAGAAGGTGATGTGGTGGTAAAGACCGCGAAGGAACCTACGACGGCGGACTTGTGGACCGGGCGCACCGCTCAGAAAGACGACTCCACGCGTTCAGGATTTATTGCTTACGGCGATTTTGGCCCGCCACCCAGGGAGAAGAAGGTTAAGGAAAGGTGAGGTCTTAGATCCAAGATCTGCGCTTTGTGCTTTGTTTTCGTGTTCCCAGACACAGATTCAAAAACACAACTAACAGCACAAAGAACAAAGATCTAAGTACAAAGTACAAAGTACAAATTTATGTCCAAACCCTATTCCTATAGCGACGCGGGCGTTGACATCGACGCCGCCACCAGGGCCACCGACCGCATCAAGGAACTCGCGCGCACGACTTTCAACCAGCGAACGCTCTCAGACATTGGGAGCTTTGGCGGCATGTTTGACGGTGCGTTTCCCAACCTAAGTGAACCGGTCCTGGTGGCGTCTGCTGATGGCGTCGGCACCAAGCTCAAAATCGCTTTCATCTCTGGGGTGCACAATACGGTCGGGCGCGACCTGGTGAACCATTGTGTCAACGACATTCTCGTGCAAGGCGCGCGCCCACTTTTCTTTCTCGACTACATTGCTACCGGAAAACTCTCGCCCGACGTGGTCGCCAGGATTATCGAAGGAATAACTAATGGTTGTCGTGAAAACGGCTGCGTCTTGTTGGGTGGTGAAACTGCGGAGATGCCCGGCTTTTACAGTGAGGGTGAGTACGACATCGCCGGCTTTATTGTCGGTGTAGTGGAGCGCAAGAAGATCATCGACGGCAAAAGGATTGTGCCCGGTGATGTTTTGCTTGCGTTGCCTTCGGCTGGTTTGCACACGAACGGTTATTCGCTGGCTCGCAAGCTCTTTCTCGAAGTCGCTGGATATACGACAGATACTCATCTACCTGAATTACAGACGACGGTCGGCGAGGCATTACTGCAACCGCACTTGAGCTATTTACGACCTTTGGAAGGACTAATTGATAAGGGTTCAATCAAGGGCTTGGCGCACATAACTGGTGGCGGGCTCACCGACAATATCCCACGGATCTTGCCTGATGGTACGGCGGTTGAAATTCAGGAGGGTAGTTGGCCCATCTTGCCCGTCTTCGAAGCAATGCGCTCAATCGGAAACGTCTCGGCAGCAGAGATGTATCGCACCTTCAACATGGGTGTGGGTATGGTGATCGTTTGTGCCCCGGAGCAGGTGGCGGAGATACAGAGTGATTTACAAGGTCGCGGCGAGAAGTGTTACCGGATCGGAAAAGTTGTAACTGGTAAGCGTGAAGTCGGAATCGTTCTCTAAAGATATGAAGCGCATCGCAATTCTCATTTCCGGGCGTGGGTCAAACATGGTGGCCCTCAGCGACTCGATTCGCCAAGGTGCCATTCCCAACGCCGAGGTCGCACTGGTAGTCAGCGATAAAGCAGACGCCCGGGGAATCGACGCGGCCAGGGAGCGAGAGCTCACAACGCTCGTTTTCGAGCGGCGCGGTCGTAAACGAGAAGAACACGAAAATGAAATTATAAAGGCGCTGTGTGAGCACAGCATCGACCTGGTTTGCCTGGCGGGCTACATGCGATTGTTGTCACCGAACTTTATAGCCGCGTTTGCCGGAAAGATTCTGAACATTCATCCCAGCTTGCTGCCATCGTTTCCCGGGCTCGATGCACAACAGCAAGCGCTGGCACACGGAGTGAAGTGGACGGGTTGTACCGTGCACTTTGTGGACGACACCCTCGATGGCGGACCCATTATCGCGCAGCGGATTGTGCCGGTGTTGGACCAGGATTCAGTGGAGACACTTTCGGCGCGAATCCTCGAGCAGGAACATCAGTTGTATTCAGAGGCTGTCGCCCTGGTGTTACAGAATAAGTTTGCCCTTAACGGCCGCCGCGTTGTCGGTACCGCGGTTCCGGCCACTAGCGGGCAGTGATCCCTTTCACTGGCGGTCGTCGCCAGAGATACGGCGCATCTTCAACGCCCACGCAGCCTGCTTCCGCACCTTTTCGTCGTCATCGTTCAACGCCACCTTCAAAGGCTCGACCGCCCGGTTGTCACCCTTCAATCCCAACGCCCACGCCGCTTGTGAACGCACGTGTGCATTGGGGTCGCGCAGGGCGCCGATTAGCGGTTCGACTGCGCGGGAGTCGCCCTTGAGTCCCAGGGCCCAGGCCGCCTGGGATCGCACGTGATCGTTATTAGCGTGAAGCGCCGCGGCCAATGGCTCGACAGCTCGCTGGTCGCCTTTCAACCCCAGGGCCCAGGCTGCTTGTGATTGCACGTTCAGACTCTCATCGCTGAGTGCGGCGATCAACGGTTCTACCGATCGTTCATCACCCTTGAGTCCCAGGGCCCAGGCCGCCTGCGATCGCACCCTGGCTTCAGCATCTTTCAAAGCGTTAGACAACGGCTCAACGGCGCGGCTATCACCAACCAGCCCCAGGGACCATACAGCTTTCGCACGCACATGCCAGTCAGAATCCTTGCTGGCGCCGATTAGTGGTTCTACGCTGCGGTTGTCGCGAATCAGTCCCAGCGCAAAGGCGGCATTCGCTCGCGCGACTGAGGCTGAGTCACTCAAGGCGCCAATGAGTGGCTCGACCGATTCTTTGCCAATCTTTGCGAGCGCAACGGCAGCCATCTCGCCCGGTGTGGTTTTAGAGGTTTCGTCATCACCCCAGTTTCCCTTTTCACCGCAAACCGGCTGGTCTATCACACTGTCGTCTCCCAGCGTTTTAATGAGCGCTGGAATGGCGGCGGTGGCGCGAGTCCGGGCAAGAGCGCAGGCGGCCTCGGCGCGTTCGCGGGGAATCCCTGAGCTAAGCTTTTTGATTTGTTCCTGGACGTCAGGTGAGACTTCCGCCTGTTGTTGTGCTGTGATGTTAGCGGCTTTGCTGGTAGTCCAGCCGTGAGAGGTGGAGATGCTCCAGGCTGAACAGGCAACCAGCGCGACGGTGGCGACAAATTGGATGGCTTTCATAGAAGTGTGCCTCTAACTAATTTTTCTGACGTTTACCCATTGCTCTCAATCTTCGAGGATCCGTTCCTCACCGGCAACATCGTTCATAAACATGGCCGTTCAGATTTTCAGGTAAAGGTGCGCAGGGTCTCAATTTGGAAACACCGCAACCGTGGATTTCATGGTAAGAAATTTGAGATGGATACCACTCGGCTTCAGCCGGTGGAGTGTCAGTTTCTGCCTAGTCAGGGCTTGCCCGAATCGGGGGAGACACCACTGACTTTAGTCAGTGGAGCTTGAATTTTGGCCTACCAGCTTCTGGTGAACAGCTTAGGTGGAAATTGAAGCTCCCCAGGCTGAAGCCTGGGGTATCCAAGAGAGGTGGAAAGGTTTTCGCAAGTAGGTGGAAATTGAAGTACCCCAGGCTGAAGCCTGTATCTCAAGAAGAAGTGGGTTGGCAGTGTAAGTAGGTGGAATTTGACTCTCCCCAGCCTGAAGCCTGTGGTCTCTGCTGGATGATGTTATGGCGTGGGTATTCTCAGATGCGGTACTCTAAGCTTCGGATATCAAAGTCTCCATCAAGATTCGAGTTGAAGAAAACAGCCGAGCAATGACCATAGACGAGCAACTTTCCTACCTGCGCAAAGGCACCACTGAAATCATCCGAGAAGCCGAACTGCGCGCGAAACTCGAGCGGTCAGTCAAGACCGGTAAACCTTTACGCGTCAAGTTAGGCGCTGACCCAACTGCGCCAGACATCCATCTCGGACACACCGTCGTAATCCGCAAGCTGCGCGCTTTCCAGGAGCTGGGCCACACAGCCATCTTCTTGATCGGAGATTTCACCGGCATGATTGGCGACCCTTCGGGTAAGAGCGCCACCAGGCCTCAACTCACGCGCGAAGAGATCAACGCTAACGCCGAGACGTACAAGCAACAGATTTTCAAACTGCTGGATCCGGAAAAGACCGTCATCGACTTCAACTCGCGCTGGATGGATTCGTTGGGCTCTGCTGGATTTCTCCGCCTCGCCGGTCACGTGACAGTACGGCAAATCCTCGAGCGCGACGATTTTCAAGAGCGACTGGAACAGAATCGACCGTTAGCGCTACACGAGGTGATGTACCCGCTGGTGATGGCTTATGACTCGGTCGCGTTGGAAGCAGATGTGGAGTTGGGCGGGACCGACCAAAAGTTCAACTTGCTGATGGGCCGCAACCTGCAACGCGAGTATGAACAAGAGTCGCAAATCGTGATGATCACGCCTCTGTTGGAGGGAACCGATGGCGTGCAAAAGATGTCGAAGAGTTTAGGAAACTACATTGGCATCAATGAGCCACCGCAGGAGATCTTCGGCAAGATCATGTCGATCACCGACGACTTGATGTGGCGCTACTACGAGCTCTGCACCGATCTGACTCCAGCGCAGATCGCTTCATTACGAGAAGCGTCGGAAAAGGGTGAGCGCAACCCACGCGACATCAAGGCCGACCTGGGGAAGAGAATTGTGGCCGACTTTTACTCGTCCAGCGAAGCAGAGCGGGCCGCGCAAGTGTTTGATCAGAACTTCAAGTTCAAGCAACCGGAGTTTGAGCCGCTGTCTGTGCCCAAGGGTCGGTACAAGTTGGTCGACCTGCTGATTGCCACCAACCTTGTGCCGTCCAAAAAAGAGGCGCGCCGGCTGATCGAACAAGGCGGAGTCAGTGTGAACAAGGAACGTTGTACTAGCCATGATTTGGAGCTTGACCTGAGTGAGAGTGATCGCAAAGTGCAATTGCAAATTGGCAAGCGCCAGTTTCTAGAAGTCTTTGGTGGGAATGGTGGAACTTCTTAAAAGGTGACTTTGACTGGAATTGTTACGTTGTGGTGCGCTACCACGGATGGTAGGATTGCAACATGAATAGCAATGATGCGCTAACCTCACTAAATATCGACGCCGCGACCCTCCATCTTCTTGTTCGAGTCGCGAAAGCTTGGGGAGTTTCCGAACGGGAAGCGATCCGTCGCGCGTTGGAGCAAGCAAACGCCTCAAGCGACACACAGAGTTCAGCGGATCGGTTAGATATTTTCAAAGAATTGCAGCAAAGGCTTAGTCTCACTCCTGCCAAAGCTGCCGAATGGCAGGAAGCTGTACGCGAGACTCGCCGCTAACAGCGGATGATTCACCTCGACACCAACTTTCTAATTCAGTCACTTGTGCCAGGCTCCATATATGCTGTCAAACTGGAGTCGTGGCTAGTTCGCGACGAGGACTTGGGGTTTGGTACGATTGCTTGGAGCGAGTTTCTTTGTGGGCCTTTGAGTTCCAAA
>DATFRK010000034.1:0-3432 GCA_035263325.1 Pyrinomonadaceae bacterium
GGGCTTCCTTATCCAAAGTTTTGCCAGCGAGTCGTCAGGCTGCACGTCATAACCGGATAGCCGTGCGGCCTTTGGGTTAGAACGCTGTAGTCTGAGCCGCTAATAGCTCGAAAAAGTTGCACCCTCCTTCGCAATCAAGTAGGATCGGCCCGCCACCGCCTCCAGTTCTTTCACCTCATCAACAGGAGTTAACCTGATGACAGAAAGAGAATGGGAGAATGTGTTCAGCGATGAACAAAGTGGTGACGATTTTACGAGATTCAAGTGTCACTACTGCTTTGACGAGGCAACCACTATGCGCCAAGGAGCTGCGGTCTGTGCCTTCCATGCGAACGCGCTTCGCAACGTGGGTTGGGCCTAAGGGCAACCCGCTCGCTCAAACGTTTATTTCTCCACCGTCGTAGCTCATCGCCTCGAATTGTCGTAGCTCACTCCTGCTTTCTGTCTCTCGATCACCCTGCAACCGGATGTGTAGTTAGGCTCGAACTCAATACTGGCGCGGCATTTCTACGTTTTGAGGCAACGAGTTGTGGCAGAGTGACGTAGAACCCTGCGAACGACGACGCTGTATTCTAAGATGTTGCAGGCCGCCTAATGGATGGAAGGCAGGCATAGGGGGAGATTTGAATTCGCCCGCCCTCGCGATGGGCGCTCACATTTTTTTTCGTTTTTAGGCGGGAGGATACCGTTCTATGGATGGCAATCGAAGGTTTCGTGGCAATCGAATGGAAAGTGGGCAGGATACTGCGGCACATAGGGCGTAGGCTCGCTGGCTGTCCTCGCGAGATCAGGTGAGAGCGAACCGACGTTTCGAAGCGATGCCCGTTGGGCTTGAGTCGTATGATAGGCGCCCCCCAGGCCGTCGGCTTGGAACTGCATGTGAACCGTGTAAGGGGTACTACACAGCATCACCGTCCAGTCTTCCGTCCAATGGCCTTTGAGGGGATAACTGTTGGCGATCAACGGATGTTTTAACGGAAGCCAGTCGACCTCCTGAAGAGGAGTGACGCCGGATATCCTGACCGGTTTCACGTCCTTGCACGCGGCGAGATCGTTACGCTGCGCTTGTCCCAACGCTCCTAATAGCGCGGTCATCAAGGCGTCAGTCACCAGTTTGGGTGACGCATGCGATGGTCCCAAGGCCAGCACCATCTCGGTGTTCTTCTTGAGCGTCTGATACATCGGCGGCAACTCAGGTACGCTCCTCAGCAACTGCACCACTCGTTCGGAGGGCGAGCCACCACTTTGTTCGTAGAGTAGCGTCGCGAGTAATAACTTGGCAGGGTTGAACCCGGCCTGGGCCGAGCCGGCCAGCGCCTCCAGTGCTTCAATGTGCTCCGCTCGTTGGGGAAGCGTGCGCTTGGCAAGCGCCTCATACTTGGTGTGATCGGCCTTCCCGTCCACAATGAAGCGATTATTGGGATCGGCGAGATAAGCCCTCGCCAGGTAGAAGCCCGACCGTTGATCACCCTTGCTCAGCGCTTTTCGTGCCCAATCACGAACCTCTTGTAGGTTGGCCGGCGTTCTGTCAGCGGAAAGGAGCAACTCTGCAACCTGGATCATACAGTTCACGTCACCAGCCTCGGCACATTGACGCGCAGCATCGAGGCTTTGCCCACCTTTGGAAGAGTTAACCTTCGCGGCCAAGCTCTTCATCAAGGCCATGTATGTCTCTTCTTTCCCTCTCAGCTGCTCGCGCAGTGAAACAAAATCCAGTGCCGGACTGCGAAGTGTGGCCGCAAATCCCCCGTAGCAGGCTTTTTTCAAATCGCTTTCGCCGACCTTGGCGATCTGATCCCTCATATTGGTGGTCATCATGTTCGGGATGGCCCCCGCCTGTTTTTCGCCGTCAACTGCCCCTCCGCGAAACTCCATCACGCCGCTCCGCCACAACCCTTGGAGCTCGCGCAATGCCTCACGATTCGTACGTTGCCAATCGTCTATCGCGGCTTGTAGAGCCGGTACCGAATCGGGATATGATCGCGTACATCGTTCCACGAGCACTTGATGGACCTGCTCATAATCGATTAGCGCGAGCTGAAATCTTGATGCGACGTCAAGCGGGCGCTGCTGGGCTCCTTGGGGTGAATTCGAAGGCTGAGGGACTACTGGGCGTGAATCATTCCTCTTACGACACCCCGGACCTCCCTGATCCGTGAACGCTTCTGTTCCATCCGCGCCTGGACAGACCCACAGTTCAGCCAAACCGGTCTCGAACGCGAGAACAGTAGATAAAAGAAGAATCGAAGTAAACGATACGACCACCAGTCGGAGGAATCGCATGCCCACACTCCTGCGCAGCGGTTACTACGGCAAGTATAGCAGGCGACTCCAATGCGTCTGATTCCTAACCGTTAGATTGACTGCCCCAAAGAGATAATCTTCCGAGACACCCACGACAACCAGGAATGGACCTGCGGTTACTGCAAGCAGCCTTTCCCAGGAATCTTTACATTCTCAATTGTTCAGAACCTACAGTAGTGGCCAGTCCGACTGGCAGCGCCAATAGATCGACCAACCGGCCAGGGGGAACTTTGTTGCGGCTCGCAGTGCGTAGGGCTCTCGGATTTTTCCGCAGTTTTTTTGGAGAATTTGACACAGGTCTGCCTAGAGCGTAGGCTGAATCGACGGCCCCGGGACCGCCGTCATTCTGAGGAGGCGGTCAATCTTGTCGGACTCACCTGATTCTTTCAAACCCGCTGCTCACACTACTAAATCGGTTCTTTTCATCGACGGGCATGACATAGATCGCCAGTACTATGCACAGCGACTCAAAGCAGCCTGTCCAGATTTGCATATTTACGAAGCTGCGGACGGCAAGAGGGGGCTGGAACTATACTACGCTAACCTTATTGATTGCGTGATACTTGAACTTGGATTACCCGACATGAGTGGGTTCGAGATATTGGCAAAGCTGGTTCCTATTGCTAGTGCTCCTGAGGTACCCGTGATCGTCCTCACTAGGTTAACCAGTTTGGCTTTGTTGCAAGTCGCCAGGTTGAATGGAGCGCAAGCAATCTTGCAGAAGGACACTGCCTCCGGTGATCACCTCGAAAAAGCTGTGCTGAAGGCTCTGGCGAGGGTTCCAAGAGATCCGAAGAAAGACTAGCCCACCCCCTGAGGTCAATAGCAGTACACATCCCCACTTCGTGTTGCCATACAGAGCGTCGGCTTCCCATCCTTCCACACGTTGAAATCCTGTGTGTCGGGCTTGCTCACTTATTGAAGCTGTACGTCCCCATGAAGCTGGCAGACCCTTGCTAGCGTCTCCGCACCTGCTTTCTCATAGATCGCAGATAGTGAATATGCACACAAAATAGAACAGCCGTGTTTTAGTGCTAAGCTGTTCCCCAGCTCTTCGAGCCGCAAGGCGGCGGCGGCTTTGCCTTCCCCGCAAAGCACATCCACCGCTTCACCAAAGATGCGAACCTG
>DATFRK010000035.1:0-5674 GCA_035263325.1 Pyrinomonadaceae bacterium
GCGGATCAGCGTCAGTGCCTCCTTCTTCCTGTCCATTGAATTTCAAAACACCGGCTATCTGGTCGAGCGCCTGTACAAGGTCGCGTACGGCGATGGCGTCGATGCCGCGACTGGTTTGTCAGTGCCCATCATCAGACGCGCGGAACTAAGCGCGGACTCAGCAGTGATTGGTCAGGGCGTGATTGTGAAGGCGCCCGGCTGGGAGCAACAACTGGAGACAAACAAGCAGGCCTTTGCGCTGGCCTTCGTTCAGCGACAGCGCTTCATTGATGCTTACCCTTTAAATCTCACTCCGGCGCAGTTTGTCGCCAGGCTCAACCAGAATAGTGGCGACGTGCTCACGGAGGAAGAGACGAACGCTCTGACTGCAGAGTTAAGCGCGGATGGAACTGCGGTCGCGCGCGCTGACGTGTTGCTGAAGGTCGCGAAGAATGCGCTATTGGACCAGCATGAGAGGAACCGCGCATTCGTGCTGATGCAGTATTTTGGTTACCTGCGAAGAAACCCCAACGATGCGCCGGACGGCAACTTCGGCGGCTACGACTTCTGGTTGAACAAACTGGATCAGTTTAACGGCAACTTCATCGAGGCTGAAATGGTGAAAGCATTTCTGTCGTCGATTGAGTATCGAAGCAGATTCGGACCTTAAGCGCCTCGGCCGTTTCTCCGATGTTCATTCCGTCCGCCGTCGTCTGATTCCCGCCATTTCCGGTCTTTCAAAGCTTGGCTACTTGATGGTGCGGACGTCGGTCTACTTTCGTTAAAGAGAAGCCGGCTCGCTAACACGGTTGAGCGCGACCCATCGCTTTAGAGGTTTCGATTGCGGTTCCCGCGTTAGTAAGTGTCGAGAATGATTACTAGCGGGCGATTTCAAGGCACCGGACCTTCTTCAGCGCTTCTTACTTGCCAAGGAGGTTCGCCGAAAGCGACTTCGTTCTCTTTCTGAACAACCGAGAAGGCTACCGGGTTGGCAACACTTTCAAGGGCTGCGTAGCAATCTGGAAGCTATTTACTTGAGTTGTTTACGTGGACGACGATGACAAGTCTCTACTGAACCGCTATTCCAGCTTGGACAAGAAGATCTTTTCAAGAGTGACTTCTTAACCTCGCTATCTCACTCTCCGCAGATCGAGTGCGGATGGACAATTCGGCGAAGACTATCTTCAGCCAGTTTTGGGCGAGAAAGTAGGCTTCAACCTTACACATCAGGCAGCCCTAATTAGGAGACATATGAGAAAACATACTTTTTTGGCGGGCTTGATCGTTGCGATGGTCGCCCTCACATCGACGGCATTTTCACCAACCCAGTCCCCTGTCCGCAATGACAACCTGCTTATCAATCTGGACGATGTTAAAACCGGTATGTGTAGCCCCACGATGAATGGCCCGGGTACGATCACTGCGATGACTCCTCTCAGCGCGCCCTTGCTCAATCACAACCGCGGCGGCCAAGGCACGGGCCCTGCTTCATGCATTCCGCTTCTAGCCCCGGACGGTCACCAACTAACACTCGGGGAGTACATGGCAGCGAGTGGAAGGGCTGCGGTCAAGTGCATCAATGCGGGCACGCACAGCGTTCTTCATTACAGCAATCTGATACCCAACGGTACATATAGCGTCTGGCTTGCTCTTCCAAATCCGATGCCCCCGCCGCGCCTTATCGGCGGAAGCACCCTTGGCCCAGTCGAGCCAGCTAACTTCTTCACAGCGAGTGAAGCGGGTGAGGGTCAGATTTCTTTGATCACTCCCGCAAAGAATCTTTCCATCTTTGGTGGATCCGTTGGAGAATGCTTTTTGGATCAGCCGGTCGAGATCCATCTTGCCTACCACTCGGATGGTCAGACCCACGGCGATGTCCCAGGCCCATTAGCCGCTTGGGTGGTTCAGGGTCGCTTCCTCTTCCCGTAATGGAATCTGAACTGACCGGAGCGCATCCGAAACCACGATCGATGAATTAGTCGCGCAAGTATCAGGCTAGCGAGGAAAGTCGACTAATACAGCTGACTGAGTGGGCCTGGCAAGGCCCCCTCAGCCGATCGCACTTTTGGACCATCATTATTGAGAGACTACGCGCCTCCTGACCACCTTTGGAGAGAGGTAACCACTTACCCTTGATTCTCTAAACATCAGTTTTCAACCTTACGGAAACAAGCGCAGGCGCAGTCAAAAAGGAGATTTGATCATGGACGACCTAACCCGTTCTGAAGCCAAAACATCGAAGGTGAGCCGAAGAAAGTTTGTCAAAGGCGCTGCAACCGTGGCGACTGCGGCTGCGATCGTTCCCCTTAAGCCCCTGCTGAGCGGAAAAGAGTCGGTGGCTGACGCAGCGAATGGGAACAGCAATTCTTCCAATCGCATGAACGCTTGCTTTAATTACCGCAAGAACAGGGCCCTGGCGCAGAGGATCAACGTTGGTCCTCAAGCTGATAACGGTGATATATCAAAGTTCACTGACTTCAGCGGCAGCTTCAGCAAGGCTCTGTTACACGACAGCCTTGGCGTGCCGAATGCTGCTGCCTTTCTTAGCCTAAAAAATGCGATCAGTACCGGGAACTTTTCAGACTTCGCAAACATCGGCGTGGGCACGCCAGGCGGCGATGGCAACTCGAAATTGAATGGCCCACAGGCGGCCTTGGCGTTTGACTTGGAAGGTCTAGATTCACATGCGACTGTCATCCCCTCAGCGCCGAGTGTGGCGAGCGCACAGACCGCTGCAGAACAAGTCGAGCACTACTGGGCTGCGTTATTGGCGGACGTCCCCTTCACAGACTATGCGACTAATGCGCTAGTTGGAGACGCAGTAACGGATATGAACGCCATGTCCTTCCTTAGTAGCGCAGGGAATAATCAGTTTCCCTATCCGGTCACACGCCAGAATCTGTTCCGCGGTCAGTTCGTTCCAGGCGACGGTAATGTGCAAGGACCGTACGTCTCACAGTTCATGGTCCAACCGACGTTCTATGGCAGCCAGCTTCTTAGCCAACAGCACCAAACATTTCTACCTGAAGGTGCCGGTGGATCTAATTTCATGACTTCCGAGGCCGAATACCAGCTGGTCCAAAACGGCGGAAACTCCGGGCGCAGTTTGGCATTTGACCCCACTTTCCGATACCACCGAGATGGTCGAGACCTTGCAGCATATACGCATGTGGACGTTCTCTACCAAGGATATTTCGTAGCTTTTCTCGTTTTAGCGGGCATTGGTGCACCTCCAAACCCTGGCAATCCGTACATCGGATCGCAGACGCAAAAAGGTTTTGGCACGCTTGGGGGGCCAGACGCGGCGGCTACAATCGCCGAAATGGCCACACGCGCTCTCAAAGCATCCTGGTATCACAAGTGGATCAAGGATTTGCGTATGCGGCCTGAAGAGTATGGGGCACTGGTCCACGCGCGCAAGACAGGTTCTAGTGCGCCACAGGCGGCAGCGGCGCTCCATGGTGACGTGGTGAACTCGGCAGTGTTACCAATTATCAACGCGAACTACGGCAGCTATCTTCTGCCTCAGCCATTCCCAGAGGGAGCACCGACGCACCCATGCTATCCGACCGGCCACGGTACGGTCGGTGGCGCGTGTATCACTGCGCTGAAATTCTTCTTCGACGGCGGCCAGAAGATTCGGCCGCTGCTAACGAGCGCGGGGCGTGACGTGTACGAGCCAAGCACAGATGGACTGTCTCTCAACACCTACACGGGACCCGACAGGAACAATCTGGACATCAACGGGGAATTGAACAAGCTAGCTTACAATGTCTCGTTTGGTCATGGAATTCACGCGGGCATACACTTCCGCAGCTCGACCTATTGGTCCATCCTACTCGGTGAGCAGGTCGCGCTCAGCGTCTTGCAAGATCGCGCAGGATCTTATAACGAGCCGTTCACCATCAATATCACGAAATTTGATGGAACGACGGCAACCATTACCAACCAATGATGGACCCACTGGACCTGACCAAAGATACTGCGACCACCCAAGATCAAACGGAGTACTCAGATTCCTTGTGGCAAATTTGTGACGTGAATACCGGCAAACGGGTATGAATTGCTGTTACTAGATGTACTCCAGAGCGGCTGCAACCTGTAAAAAATGTTAATAGATCTCAAGATCCGTGACTGGATGGAATCGGCTTCGCTGCTCTCTTAACCAGTGGGTCGCAGGTTCGAGTCCTGCTCGGCTCACCACCCACAATTAGTCGACTAAACGGATCTATTGGATTGCAGATAACGCGTTCCAGTCCACTTCGGGAACACGATCGGGACTGGCGAAGTTGTATTTCAAAATCCGACCATAAGAACGACAGGCTGGCGACTTTCTCTTCTTACGAAGGCATTCAATTTCGTTTTGCCGTCGAAGCGGCACGAAAGCAGGTCAAACCCTCTTGACCAGATCGTCAAGCATTGATCTCTCCGCAGCGGACGGATCGAAGCAGAAACCCGACCGTCAGGGAGGGTGCAAACACGAGCGATCAGCAATCAGATAATCTTGCACCCTCCCTGACGGTCGGGTTTCTGCTTCGCTATAAGGTTTGGACCGTGAGGCGCTATCCGTTCGGATAGGAAACTATCGATTGCGATATGAGAGAACTCCTGGCCAATTCGTCCGCGTGACCATGGGAAAGGGAACAACGCAATGATTTGTTCAGGACTACAGCCACCCGTGCTTCATCAATGAAGCAATCACCTCGCGGCACGTAAATGGCTTAACAGAACGCCAGAACCCGACGGACAGCCGACGACGCGCTCACACAAGCGGAAAATCATCCTCCTGTTCGAGGTTTCGAACTCACTTCTCGCGTTAGTCAGTGAGACACAAGATCCAGCGGTACGGGAAACAGAGGTGTACAGCAATGCGGTTTAGGAACTATTCCAATTCAAGAATGCTTTCGGCGGCTTGGCTGATGATGATGATTGGCTATTCCGTTCAGGCGCAAAGCAACCCGGAAGGTACGCGGCCCGAGCTCGACGTAGTGACCGTCGATACGTCATTGGTAACGATTAATGTTTCCGTGAGGGATCACAAGAACCGTCAACTTCCGGATCTCAAATTGGAAGATTTCCAGGTGACTGATCAAGGAAAGATTGTGCGCCCTGAGTTCCTCGACAGTCAGGGCCCGCTGAGCATCGTATTCGTCATCGATGTTTCGTCCTCGATGCGAGGTCATTGGCAGGAGCTCAAAAGCGGCTTGAAAAAATTTCTGGCGAAGGAGCCTGAAGGCAGCGATTACACGCTCATCACTTTCAATGAAAGAGTACAACTGGTGACTTCGTCGACGGACGCTAAACGGTTATGGGAAACCTTTAAGACTTTGCGGCCCTATGGCGAGACCGCGCTGTACGACGGATTATTGTTAGGCCTCGAGGCGCTCGAACGAGTTCCGCAACGTCACAAAGCACTAGTCCTTTTATCCGATGGCGAA
Source organism: Pyrinomonadaceae bacterium (assembly GCA_035263325.1). GTDB lineage: Bacteria > Acidobacteriota > Blastocatellia > Pyrinomonadales > Pyrinomonadaceae > PSRF01. Next base: position 5,418 of record DATFRK010000035.1, read on the forward strand.
GACAACAGCAGCCAGGCGGGACTCGCGATGGTCGAGCATCAAACGCTGCGCCATCACGCAACGATCTACTCGGTAGGAATACTCTTCGAAGGAATTCTTTCGCCGTACCAACCGGACGGAAAACAGCTCCTGACCCAGTTGGCCGCAGCTACCGGAGGGTTGGTTCAATTTCCCGAAAGTTCGGGATTACCGGCCGTGCTGGATTCGATCAGAGCGGACCTGAGTAACCAGTACAGTCTCAGCTACTACCCGCCCGA
>DATFRK010000036.1:0-10524 GCA_035263325.1 Pyrinomonadaceae bacterium
CTACACGCAGCAGCTTGGCTTCAAATTGGACCACCAGAATTTGCCCGCCTTCGGCCAGGTTTCAATAGGCAATCTCAAACTGGTTCTCAGTGGACCAGGAGCATCGGGTTCGCGCCAGATGCCCGATGGCAAACAGCAACAGCCGGGCGGCTGGAATCGGATAATTTTGGAAGTGGATGACTTGGCGGCGCGGATCGAAGGGTTGAAACAGGCCGGACTGCAGTTTCGTAACGAAATGGAAGTGGGCCCGGGCGGGAAACAGATCCAGCTGGAAGATCCGGATGGCAATCCGATCGAGTTGTTCCAGCCAGCCCATTAAATTGTCATGATTGGGGAACGAAGGCAGTGCTAAAAACTTCTGCGCTACGCCTGGAAGGATGGTAAGGACAGCGATCTTAGATTTCCTGAGCGATCTCACTTGAGCTGTTGTAGTGAGTCGCAGAGCTTTAAGTCCCTAAAGGGATCGCGGCACTCACCCAGGCGCTGCCTTCGAATTCCCACATTTTGGGATAAAAGGTGACAAAGCCCGCCTGATTGACCGTCAGCTCGGCAACGAAGTTTCCTCCATGACTTGAGTAGAGATATTTAAACTGACCGAGTCTTTCGTAAACCTGCGAAAGTGGTTCCAACTCCAAGCTCGGAAATCTTAACCACGCTGCCTCAACCTCTGCCCGCTGTCCGACTTCAAGCCTCAGTCGGCGGATAGGCAAAAGGTTTGTAGAGGGGCTGAAGTTCAGATCCAAATCCATGCACCTCTCCACGGCCGGTTTGGTTACTCCATTCACCTGCCATCGACGATGCGCATCAACGTACAGTTCAAGGTTGACGTCCTGGTCACCGACCCAACCCCAAACCACTGCCTTCTTTGTCTGCCAAATTTCGTCGCACACGATCAAGTAAGAGAGTTGGCAGTTCCGACCCTCGTGCAGGAAAAGTGATGTGCCCTCCAGACGTCGTTCAGAATTGAGTCGATACAAGCGACAGGCGTCATGACCAGGCCAACAAATTGAGCGCCATAAAATTGATTCTTTCCTCATGACTATTTCTCATCTTTCGGTAGAGCAAATTTTCATAACTCGTGGTAAAAAGACTGCGCAACTTCAACCTCGCCAACGTGGACCACGGTCGCTGTCCGACTCTCGGTCAGCCCCATTCATTAAGGAGAAGTTTATGGCAACCCCAGCCAATAGTCCCTTATCCAATTTGCTCAACGACGCGCCTCCGCAAACTTCAACGCCTCCTCAACCGGCACCCTGGACGGCTCCAACTGCTGACCGCATCCTGCGTACAACCGCCGTTCCAGTAGTCATCAATTACAGCTCAATACCTGGGACTCTACAGCAATGGGGACCAAACACTGCTGCATTCAACGCCGTTTCGCCGCCCGATCCAACGACTGGCCAGCAATACTTCTGTCTGAATCCCGGCATCGGTATGCACTACGATTTTTCCCTCAACCGTGTCCAGGCTGGTGCACAATTAGAGCCAGAATCGGGCGAGTTTTCAGCGATCCCCGTGCTGCCTGGAGTTTCAGACGGTTTTACCGCTTATCTCGGATGGGCTTACGCGGTCAACTCCACCTCTGGGGCCGACTATTTCCTGTGTGCCGTAAGTTGGCCCGCCCCGCTACCCAACACATTGCACTTCACCGACATCGATATATTTGGCATCTTGGATCCGCTGAATATGAGACATTACCAGCCGAAGTCCGCCGTCGTTCAGCCGGTAGGTGTTTGGGCCACGGGCGACCTTGTCTGGTTCGCAAACACTGACGGCTCGCTGTGGCAAGTTAATATCAGTGACGTCGCGGCAATCCTTGAAGCCGGAACCGGATCTCTTCAGCAGATAAACTCTACGGGCTTGGTCCAAGCGGTGATCTCTGATGGCGCTTCGACTCCTACTTACTATGTACTTTCGGCAGTTGCAAACGGGAGCGGCTACGACCTCGTCGAGTTTCCCGCAGGAGATCCAGCCAGCGCCGTTACTATTCAAACCGGCTGGACTCCCGGCGGAATAAAAACGACTCCAGATGGCGCAGTCTGGAGAGTTGTGCCGGATTTTAGTTCCACCACGCAACCGACAGCAGCCCAGGTTGCCTACCTGACCCCACCATTCCCGGCAAACGGTCAAACCCCTACCTGGATCGATCCATTTGCGAGCGCTGATCCTGCTTTCTATCCAGCGGGCACGACGCAGACCATCATGGACGCTGTGCCAATTTCTGCGACCAACATCTTGCTCCGCACCACCGAGAACTACGCTGCCGAGCAAGATTCAGACTGGAACTACCCAATGTCCTGGCAATTGACGCGGGTTGCGATTGGTGTGCTCGATCAACCAGCGATCGCCTTCCCGGCCTATACTGGCGATCAGGCTACCGCGTACACCGAAATCAGCCAAGCTTTGATCAACGCACCTTCAGCCACCTATGACATCCGGGCTCAATACCCCACGCTCTCGTCTTCCGAAGCGAGCGCCTACTATACGGCCGTGAAGTTGCTATCAGTGCCCCCCAACTTTTCCGATGCCAGCGCCTGGCAGCAGGTCCAAAGTGATCTGACCGGCGAGTTGTTCAACCTCACCTTCACGCTCTCGTTTTGGGAAGGAACGCAGTCACTCGTGAGTCTGCAAAATCAACTTAATTCCCAGGCAATTACTTACGTGGCCGCCGCGCTCGCGATTCCGACGGAAGCAACTCTCATTGACAAGAATGCCGCTACTGTAAATGCCCTTACCGCAATCGGCGCCGAAATGGGAACGGCGGGTACAATTCTTGGGCTAGTGGCGACCGTGATTGGTACGTGCACTTTTCCAGTGGGCACCATCATCACCGGCGTCCTCTCGGCCGCCGCTTCTCTGGCCGCCCTCTTCTGCTCTACCAGCGCTTCGCTAGCGACAAAATATGTGATCAATGTAAGTGACCCGATGTACATAATCAGCGCCAAGCTGGGCGATCTTGAGGGAGTTCTGAATCAGCTCTTTTCGAACACTCTGACGGAAATCGGATCGGCATTGCAGGCGTGCGCAACTGATGCCGGCCGTCTGCTCACGGTCGCAGAGCTGACACGCAACCAAGCCTGGGTCAACAATACCGCGCAAGTTATCCAGGACTCCAATTCGAACGGTGCCGGAACGCCGCCGTCATTCAGCGACTACTACAACGCCTGCGTCATATCTTTTTTCCAGGCCTTCGTTCCCTTGATCACCGCCGTAAACACCAACATCGAAACTAGTAGTGGTGGTGGTACCTTTCCTTCCTACAAGGGCAAACCGGTGTACTTGGGTCCGATATATAGTTTCGATGGCGGCGATGGGTTACCTGCGGAGGCCCGCTTGCTCCAGTACGCATCTCCGCACGACCAGAGCAAACCGTTGGGCCAGGATCTCGACGTCGTGCTCTTTGAGACCTTCGCACTTTCCTACGACGAGGTCTTACTCAACTGGGGGATACCGTACACACCGTCGTGGTTCAGCTAAGCTAAAGGTCTCTGCCCTCGGACGAAACATTTGTTGCCGACTGACAGTATTAGCCTTGGTCGGTGAATGTCCTGGGGAGGTGGCCTGGTTGATCACGAGAAGGACGATCTTAAAGGGGCTGGCCCTTTCCGGCCTCACTAGCTTTGGTCTGCCTAAACAAGCATTTCCCGCGGGCCAAAATAAGCCGATGGCAAACAAAGAAACCAAAATCTTTGATCCTGCTGACGGGTTCGGTTCACTTACTGATGTTTTCATTTTGACTGACGCCACCGTAACGAAGCGTGATAACCGCTGGTGGATGTACCTCGCCGGGCGTGCGCAAAACAGGGCCAGTATCGAACTCTTCAGTGCTTCATTGCCGGTTGGTGCTTCCTTGTCCCCAAGCGGCTGGACACTTACTGCAAATGAGAATGACAAAACCAAGATCGCTGATTTGGCCGGTCATGAAGCCAGTAAGGACTGGGACTTGAAAGGCGGTCGGCACTGCCCCTCGTATGTCAAGGGATGGGATCCAATTCGGCGCGCGACGGTCGAGCGGATCTACTACGCCGGTGGCGCGGGACAAGTGTGGGGCCCTTACACAATCGGCTATCTCGAATGGAATGGGACGAAATGGGTCGATCAAGCCGCACCGGTGTTTGTTGCTAACGAAGAGTGGGAGCACGGCAGCGTCTACGAACCCAACCTGATCTATCACGATGGCAAGTGGAAAATGTGGTACGTCGCCGGTTCCAACCAGGAGGACTACATTGTCCAGGGTTACTCGGAGAGTGTGGACGGCCGCACGAACTGGAGCAAACACCAGATCTTTTTTGCCCCAGAAGAAAAGGTGTTCGACTTCTGCGTGCTACAAACAACCCGCGGTTTTGAGGCAGTGTTTGCTCGCGTGTTCTTAGGTAAGGGCGCGCCGCTACCTACTACTGGGCTGTGGTGGTGTCAGGCTAAGTCTCCCTCGCCGAAGATCGCGGACTGGAGCAAGCCCGTGCAAATCATGGGCATGTCTGACAGCCCGTGGCACTTGGGTGGTGCGTGGAAGCCGTCAGTTCAGTACGACGAAAAGGACGCGAACAAGATGTTGGTGTTTTTTGACGGTTTGTATCCAAGGAAGGACCCGGCACCATTTCCTTTCGTCTTTACGCTCGGGTGTTTGGAATTATCGCGACCGGCCTGAGATGGTTAACGGTTGCTCGATTCGGCCTTTTCGACAATGAGCACTTCCATCTTCCGTTTTGTAGCGGTTAATTCAAGACCCAAACGCTCACGAAGGGCGGTGGCAAGCACGTCCATGCCGGCGTGGTTGTAGGGCAACTCCCAGTCGTACTCACCCTGAATACCGGTTTCGTCCACCACTGGCGCGTTCAACACGCCGCTGAGAAGCTCCGCCAGGCTGCCAAGGGTTTGTTTTTGACCACGAATCTTCCCTTTGGCGAACATCGCCAGTTGCTCTCCAGCTTGCGAAGGAACCAGGCTAACAGTCTTCTGCCCTGACACTGTCAGGACGAATACGTCTAACTCGCGCGTCTCTCTCCGTGTCTTGAATTCGAAGGCCGCTTCCAATGCCTGCTGAAAGAAGGGGTGAAGCCGATCTTCACGACCTTTGGGAACTGTCACTGAGAACTTCAATAGACTTGGCCCGGCCTGTGACGGCAGGCGGTTGATGACTCGCTCGGGAGGCATGTCGTAGGCCTTGTAGATCGCTACAACCAGAGGAACACCATCACCAGTGATGCGTCCAGGTTGCGGGTAAACCCCGCCGGTGACGGCTTGCGAGGGTTTGATAATAACTTGCCATTGCGGATCGCTTTCCTTTACCTCCTCAGATCGATCCCACTCTAGATCAGCGGCTTCTCTAGATTTGAGTGGCAGTGAAATTGGTTTACCGGCGAGCAAATCACTGATGGTACCAGGGGTGATGTTCTTGGCCATCGTGATCGCGGCGATCTTACCGTGCGCATCAACGAGAATAGTAGTGGGACGAGCGACAATGCCGTACGAGTCGAACACTGAATGATCAGTGTCCAACCCAATCCAACCGCTAATGGGTCTTTGTTGGGTGAAAGTACTGATTGTTTGGGTATCTTCGTCAGTGATGGCCAGAAACTTGACCGGTTTGTTCCTAAAAGTCTCGGCTAGTTTATTAAGATGAGTGATCGCGGGAACACACGGTGAGCACCAAGTCGCCCAGAACTCCACCACGACGATCTGACCTTTGAGGCTCTTCCAATCAACATTGGTGCCGGGACGAGCCTGGAGCAGTCTCTCCAGCTTGATGCCTGGAGCCAGATCACCGATGTTAAGTGGCGCACGTCGCACCTGGGCAAAAGCAGGCGGACCGAGACACTGAAGAGCCAACAGCAACCAGATACCGACCGGGAATACTCTTCGCTTGACGCTAGTCTTCATCGTGAGCGTCTCCTGCAGCTTGTCTATTGGCCTCATGTTACTTCTTCATGGTTTGCTGAGCTTTGGGTTTTTCAAAAACTTCTCATCCGTCAAGCTTTGCAGAAACAAGATCACGTCCTGCTTCTCTCGCTCGGTTAGATGAAAGCCGCGCACCAGATTGCTCTTCAAGGGACTGAGGTGTCCATTGCCGGCAAATTGACCGGTTCTGATCGTGCGGCCACCGGCGGAGTAGTGATCGAGGACCCGCCTCAAATTTGGAATACTCCCGTCATGCATATAGGGGGCCGTAACCGCTATGTTGCGCAGCGTCGGAATCTTGAACTTACCCATATCATTTGGATTCGCGGTAATCTCGAAGACTCCCGTATTTTCCCCCGGGTACGCCCCCTTGCCATCAAGATTATAGAGACCGTTATTTTCAAACGAATTTTCAACGAATGCCTTGCCGGCATCGTCGGTCGGGCCGGACAAATTGAATCCAGTGTGACAATCAAAACACTCGAGCCGTTCACCGAAAAACAACGCTTCGCCCCGTTTCGCGCCCGCAGATATTGCTTCGGCCTCGCCTTGATACTTGTAGCGATCGTAAGGAGAGTCGCCGGAAATCAACGTGCGCACGAACGAGGCAAGCGCCTTGGTAACGTTGCCAAGCGTGTAAGGATCACCTTCGTCTGGATAAGCGTTATTGAACAGCAATTGATACGTTGGTTCTGCTTTGATGCGTGTGAGTAGCTGTTGCTCTTTGCCGGCCATTCCCATCTCCACCGGATGCTCTCCAAATAGCGGCACCAGAGGCTGGCGTTCCAGAAGGGTCATGGACGGATTGGCCCACGCGAGCGTTGGTGCGTAAGCAACATTCGTCAGACTCATACTACTGCGTGGATGTGCTTGGCCAGTAGCGCCGATCGCCTTGGCCCGACCATCCGTGAATGCCAGCTCCTGCCGATGGCAAGTAGCGCAGGAAGTGGTTTGATTCAATGAAAGGCGCACGTCATAGAAAAGATACCGGCCGAGTTCGACCTTTGCGGCAGTCATTGGATTGTCCGCGGGCACGCGGGGAACTGGAAAGCCTTTGGGCAAAACCCACTGGTATGACTTTGTCTGGACGCAAACCCCCTTGGCACGGAAGATCTTGTCGTTGGGAACCAAAACCCCCGCAGCCAATACGAACGACAAAATAGCGAGAAGCATTTTGTTTTTCACGGCGGCTTCTCCTGACCTGTTCCTAATTAAGGGACTGCCTGGCTGCATTCTTGTCGACTCGCTCAGCTCGCATAAAAGTTTGCGCGCCTGGTTTCGCTCCGCGGAACGCGAGGCCAAGGTTCTTGAACACACCGGCACAATCCGAATCCCGCTGCGCTGACATGCAACCAACTCCGGTCTGTTCCTGATTCACATCGACGTTCACACCATCGTACAACGCCTTCAGATCCACATTGACAACATTACTGGACGAATTGAATTGGGGGAGAAAAATCTCCGGACGATTCTCAAAGCTGCATTGGGTCGTTGATGGATCATTAGGTATGGCGGCTCGGCAGTCAGTGCTACCGAGGTGCAATACGTATCCCTTTGGCTGGCCAGTTGTATTCATCTCCAGACGCAGGAATTTATATCCGGCATTCCACGACCAGAACATGCGAGTCAGATTTAATGGTGAAGGCGCCGTGGCTGGATCGACGTGATTGTGCAGCGCAGGTACACCGAGGGTGAATCGTAAACCCACATAAGTACCCTCCGTAACCGTCCCCTTTACCTCTCTGTTTATTTCGTCCTCGCCGCACTTCCTTCACCGTTTTCAAATGCGACTAGTGCGACTTTATCGTTTTGCCACCTTCCATCATTGCTCAGACTCACCTGCGATTCTTTGTCCAGGTCATCAAGTAAGCGAACGTTGGAAACGAAGAAGCGAAAGTCGGTCACTCTCACACTGGATCCAGTTGTCCCAATCGAACGATAAGTCTCGGCACAGTTAAAGGCCTGATCACCAACGCTCGCACGAAAGCGAATCACGACCGTCTGAATCTTTTGCTTGTCAGTTGTTGTAGAAGCCCTTGCCATTTGTCTTGTGGGCGTGGAGTCGTCCCCTGCCTCTGTTTTCACTTGACCGAACCATATCGCGACCAAGAGAAGCGGGAGACAAGCAGACATCGTGAGCGGTCTCTTCTTCATAGTTGATCCCCCATGAGCCGAAGGGCGATTCCGAGATTCATCTCGTTACAGCTGTCCGGCTTGAAAATCAGATTCCTCAGTGAATGGTTGATTTGGAGAAGCGAACGGCAACATCCTCGTTTGTGAGGTCTGGACGGGAGAGAGCATCGAGAGTCGATGCAGAAAAGAGTAAGACGCTGTAGAACCATTGGAGAACAAATCATGAATCTTAGATTGGGACACTACCCGATTTGGGCAGTTCGTTGTCTTTCCAAATGAATGGCGCTAAGATCACGCGGACCATATGATCCAATTTTAGGCATTAAGTCAGGCACATGAACTGGTCCGCATTCGCAATTGTTAGTTTGCTAGTAGTTCCGCCTATTAGGTCAGGATGACTTGCATAGGCTGGGATAGAAACCCTGAAACAGCACGGTGAACTCTTCATCTTCGCTCGCCAGAAGCTGCGCCACCTCTCGTAAAACACCTGAGTTCAGCGAAAGTTACAAGAAAGTGTGCGCAATCCCGCGTTGAATTATTAGGAGCCGCCAGATTTTGGGGGCGGTTTTTTAGTTTTTGGTGGGTGGGACTTTAATTGGTCCAAAAAGCACGATCCACAAAATGACACGAACTAACAACGAAGCAGCGGGCAAGTCATTATGAACTCAGTTTCAGCCCTGTTTGAAGCTTCGCAGCGGATCGTTATCAAGATCGGCTCGTCGCTATTGATTGATTCTGAGAACACTGTACACCGCGCGTGGCTAACTGCCCTGGCAGAAGATATTGCCAGGTTGCACGCTGGCGGGAAGCAAATAGTGATCGTTTCGTCAGGGGCGATAGCTTTGGGTCGACAGACGCTCAATTGGGGTGCGCGCAGGCTTGAGCTGGAAGAGAAGCAAGCCGCGGCTGCCTGTGGGCAAATCAGGTTGTGTGCGGAATGGGCCAGCGCGTTTGAGTTTGCGGAAAGTTCATTGCAGCCGGCTCAGATCCTGTTGACGTTGGACGATAGCGAGAATCGCCGCAGGTACCTCAATGCTCGCCACACGTTCGAAACGTTGCTTGCCCAACCAAACGTGATTCCCATCGTGAATGAGAATGACACAGTGGCAACCGACGAGATTAGATTCGGCGACAATGATCGCCTTGCCGCTCGGGTAGCGCAAATGATCAGTGCCGATTTACTGGTGCTCTTATCCGACGTGCGAGGACTCTACACAGCGAATCCGGCCACGAGCCAGAAGCGAGCTAACTTGATTCATGAGGTAAGCCAAATCACTCCTGAGATCGAAGCGATGGCGGGCGGAGTAGGTTCCGGCTTTGGCTCAGGTGGAATGCGAACCAAACTAGACGCCGCAAAGATCGCGGTCGGCGCGGGATGTCAGATGTTAATCGCTTACGGAATGGAATCGCATCCGCTTCAGTCATTGCTTAACGGTAGTGACTGTACCTGGTTTAAGGCCAAGGCGAATCCCAGCAGCGCACGAAAACACTGGATCCTGGGCAAACTACGATCACACGGAACCTATGTAGTGGACGACGGAGCAGTGAGCGCTCTAATGAAAGGTAAGAGCTTGCTGCCGGCCGGCGTTGGCCAGGTGAAAGGTGAATTTGATCGCGGCGACGCAGTGACGATTGAGACACTGAAGGGCCAAACAATCGGTAAGGGCTTGTCGGAATATTCATCCGCCCAGGCGACGCGTATAATCGGGGCCCAATCCCACGAGATCGAAAACATTCTAGGATTTAAATATCGCGACACTCTTGTTCATCGCGATGACATGGTTGTGGAAACATCGATCGAGTAAACGATGGAAGCGAAAATAGATCCAACTGTAGACGCACGAAAGTTGATGCAGGGCATAGGCGAAAGGGCTCGCGCTGCCTCGCGCATTCTTGCGCTCGCTTCGGCTGACCAAAAGGAGTCGGCCTTGCGTGCCAGTGCCGCAGCAATTCGTCAGGCTGCACAAAACATCGCCGCTGCCAACCTCGCAGACATCCAGCGCGCCGCAAAAGCTGGTTCAAGCGAAGCCTTCCTCGACCGCTTGCGCTTAGACGCCGTCAGAATCGAAGCGATGGCGAAAGGGCTGGAAGCGATCGCCTCCTTGGCGGATCCAGTCGGCCGTGTGTTGGCGCAGTGGGGACGACCAAATGGGTTACAGATCGAACGTATCAGCGTACCGTTGGGAGTCATTGGGATCATCTATGAGTCGCGACCGAACGTGACGGCTGATGCGGGAGCGCTTTGTTTGAAATCGGGCAATGCCGCGATCTTGCGCCCCGGGTCGGATAGTTTTGAAACTTCGCAAGCAATCGTCAACAGCTTGCACGCCGGTCTGAACTCTACGCGCCTTCCGGAAGCCGCAATCCAGCTTGTTCCAATCAATGACCGGGCAATCGTTGGGGAAATGCTAACGATGACGGAGTACATCGACGTAATTATTCCACGCGGCGGCAAATCTCTAACCAAACGCGTGCTGGCGGAAAGTAAGATCC
>DATFRK010000037.1:0-4966 GCA_035263325.1 Pyrinomonadaceae bacterium
TGCTGCCGCGTTTCCGCCGGCCCAGAGAAGGCGTTGAGTGAGTGACCGGCGAAGCTTCCGAGAGACCGTATCCCTCATTGAGCGTTCCCCCGGTCAACTGCTCAAACCTTTCAATGACTTCGAGGGGCAATGGAGCCGAGCCACTGTTGAAAGCTCGCACGCGGTCGAGGCCATATTCCATGGCTTTCGGATGATTCAGGAGCGAGATGTAGATGGTTGGCACGGCCGGGAAATAGGACGGCGAATAGTCGCGTATCGCCGAAAGCACGACTTCAACGTCGTACCTGGGAATCAGGATCTGTTGGACGCCCAGCCAAACTCCAGCGATCATTCCCACTGTAAATCCGTAGATATGAAAGAGTGGGATGACCAGCAGGTAACGCTCTTCACCGCGACGCATTGAGCGATGCCCCCAAACGTCAGTTTGGATCACGTTCGAGAAGATATTCGCATGGGTCAACATTGCACCCTTCGGCACACCTGTCGTGCCACCGGTGTATTGCAGGACAGCCACCGCTTCGTCCGTATCGAGCTCGACACGAGGGAGATCTATCTGCTCTACGGCGTGCATCAATTCGGTCATTCGCTCGGTGCCGGCAACTGTTGGGCAGGACGCTGCTACCGCCGAATATTCTTCGAGCGCAGTGACAACGACGTGCCGCAGAGAGGTTTGGTCAACAACTCCCGTTACGGCCGGGGCTAAAGAGTCAAGTGTCAACAGCGCGCACATTCCGGAATCCTGGACCACTACCAGCACTTCACGCTGCGTGTAGATCGGATTTACGTTTACCACCGTCGCCCCAAGCCGCAGGATTGCGAAACTGGCGATTAGGTACTGCGGGCAATTTGGCAGCATGATGCCAACCCGGTCACCTTGTTTGATCCCGAGGCGAAACAGTGCCGTCGCGAATTTGTCAGCTTGTTGCTTGAGTTCGCGAAAAGTGAGTTGCTTCCCCAGAAATGCTGTGGCGGGACGATCTGGGACGTCGGCTGCTGCCAGTCGCAGAATTTCATACAACGGCCGGCGCGGATAGTTCATGTGTGCCGGCACCCAGAAGTTATAGTGCTTGAGCCAGGGTTTGGTTGCGTAAGGTGACTGTGAGGCAGTCTCAGTTGGCTTCGCTTTGCTCATTAAGATCGAGAGGTTACCTTGTCCACGACATTTCGGGCGATGCGCTCGCGATGAAAGGTTGCATCTCCGAAAATCACTTCCGATGCTTTGCTCCGCTTGTAATACAAATGCAGATCGTGCTCCCAGGTGAAACCGATTCCCCCATGGATCTGTATCCCTCGGTTGCCGACTTCACGAAACGCATCGGAGCAATAAGCTTTGGCAATGGAAACTGCAGTGTTGGCTTCGGGCGCTCCTTCATTGACTGACCAGGCTGCGTAGTAAGCAGCCGAGCGCGCGCTTTCGGTCATTAACAGCATGTCAGCACATTGGTGTTGGATTGCCTGGAACGAGCCGATCGGACGGCCAAACTGTTGGCGGGTTTTCGCGTACTCGACGGTCGTGTCAAGAATCCACTGCATGCCGCCAACCATCTCCGCACAGGTTGCCACGGTGGCGACCTGAAGCGCGTGTGAGAGTGCACCGCGCACATCACCGTCAGCACCGAAGACGTCAGCGCCGGCAATGGCCACATCATTGAAACTCACTTCATAAATCTTCCGCGTCGCATCCATCGCCGGCATCAACTTGAGATTAAGCCCTTCAGTGCCCCGTTCCACCGGCAGGATCGTTAGACTCTCACCGCTCTGCGCCACACAAATAATATGATCAGCAACGGCGGCATCGGGAACAAAGAGCTTGCGTCCGGACAAGCGAAGAAAACCATTGTCTCGCTCTGCCTGGAGCTTGATCGCGTCGAGATCCCAACTCGCGTTTTCCTCAAGTTGGGCCACGGTCGCTTTCTTTTCTCCCGCCGCAATCGCGCTGAGATAGGCTTCCTTTTGCCTGTCTGACCCGGCGCGCTCAATCAAGCTGGCACTGAAAAGAGTAGACAAAAAGGGTCCTGGAACACAGGCGCGCCCCATCTCTTCAGAGACAACTGCCATCTCTACGAGACCAAGACCCAGGCCACCGTACTCTTCAGGAACGGTCAGTCCAGTCCAACCTTGATCGGCCATCTCCTGCCAAAGATTGCCGTCGTCGGCCGTTTCCGTCTCCATTATTTCGCGCACGCGTCGCGGCTTGCATTGACGCGCTAACAACTCGCGGGCCGAGTCTTTCAAGAGTTTCTGAGGTTTGCTGAGATCGAAGTCCATGACGTTAGTTGCCTAATAACTTTTAGGTAGCCCAAGAACTCTTTCGGCAATGATGTTCCGCTGAATTTCACTGGTGCCGGCTTCAATAGTGTTGCCCCGTGCTCGCAGGTAACTGTATTGCCAAAGACCTTTATCAAACTCAGCAAGCTGCCCATATGGTCCGAGGATCTCCTGGGCCAACTGCTGCGTCCGCTGGTTCCACTCGCTCCAGTAGAGCTTCTGGATCGACCCCTCGGGACCGGGTATCCCGGTCTTTGTCAGCGACGTCAGGGCGCGGTTTGTATTCAGCCTGAGAATTTCCAACTCGAGGTAAGCCTGGGCCAGTCTCTGTCTGACAATGGGGTCTTCACTCGCTGCTTGACCGTCACGTTCGATGTCGTGGGCACGCGCGATCAGAGCATCGAGATTACGTTTGAAAATGATCTGCGCGCCGCTCCCCAGGTTAGCCCGCTCGTTCATCAGTGCGGTTATGGCGGTGGTCCAACCTTGATTGACCTGTCCCAAAACTTGCGCGATCGGAACCCGCACATTTGAAAAGAACACTTCATTGAAACCTGAGTCGCCCGACATTTGCCGCAACGGTCGCACTGAAACGCCCTCGCTCCGCATATCGACCAGCAGGCAGGTGATGCCTTTGTGCTTAGGCGCTTCGCTATCAGTGCGCACGAGCAGCAGACACAAGTCTGCGAGCTGAGCAAAACTGGTCCAGATCTTCTGGCCGTTGATGATGAATTCGTCCGCCTCGCGGACTGCCCTGGTACCGAGCGAGGCGAGATCGCTGCCGGCGTTTGGTTCGGAAAATCCCTGACACCATATCTCCTCACCGGAGAGGATTGGCGCCAGGTACCTGGCTTTCTGTGCTTCCGTACCCATGGCGATGATGGTGGGCCCAACCAGCGAGAGACCGATGGTGCCGATGAGTTGCGGGGCATTTGCTCGCGCCAGCTCCTCCTGAAAGATCGCTTGCTCCATCAGCGAAGCACCGCGGCCGCCAAACTCCTTGGGCCAGGAGATGCCGGCCCAACCACCAGCGAATAATTTGCGCTGCCAGTCGCGGAGGTAACGAATGTAATCCGATCGATCCTCGGCATTGGGATTCCCAGCCCACTCGCCAGGGACGTTTGCCGCCAACCAGCCGCGAAATTCATTGCGAAATCGTTGTTCTGTTTCGGTTAGATGTAGATCCATTGTTCGATCTTACCGACCGTCCGGTAGGACGACTTATACATCCGAACGAGCACTAGCGTCAACCAACCTCTGCTTCACCCTGGCTGTTTTCCTTCACTCGCCGAGAACCCCGGTTTTTTAGCCCCAAACGGGGCCAAAAGATTCTGCAATCTTAAGCTTGACGCCACGCAGGGTCAGTGATATTTTACCGACCGTTCGGTAGGTCTCCTGAGTTTTTAATACTTCACTTTGGCAGTAGTTTTGCCGTTCTTACAAGCACAGACTGTCGGAAAAATCGTTGCTCTCTATTTTCTCTGAGACCCGAGCGTCCGGTTGTTTACGACAACCCGCCCATTCGCAAAAAGTGATTGCTCAACATCGCTGACCGATGTTCTGCGACCCTGCAAGAGCGTTACAGGAATCGCTGTCAGCGATTTGTTACCGGTAGGAACAAATTAAGGTCTTCCTCGCGCAGCTGAGTCGCCAGACGTTTCTGACCGCTCCCCTGCTTTGTTCGATTTTGTCGCTGCCAGACTGATTCTCAACGGAACTTTCGCGAAAAAGGAGATGTCGCCAATGCATACCAAAGGCTTATCTTTCGTGGTTCTCCTGGTGCTGTCACTGTGGACAATTACAGCGTCAGGCCAGGCCGACGTGGCGAGTGCGACCCTGAGAGGAACCATCACCGACCAACAAGGCGCAGTGATCATGGGCGCAATTGTCACCTGCACCAGTCTCGACAAAGGATTGAAGCGGACGGGCACGACAGGTGCGGAAGGCACCTTCCAAATTGCATTGCTTCCGCCTGGCTCTTACAAGCTTGAGATAGAGGCCCAGGGATTCAGTAAGGTGTCAAATGACAGCTTGCAGTTAACGGTGGGCCAGAGTCTGGTCTATGACGTGCAGCTTAATACTGGCGGTATCACAGCCCAGGTGGCCATTACCGGCGACACGCCCCTGATCGAGATTGAGCGTACTCAGCAGGCGAACACCATCTCCACCCAACAAGTCGAGACGACCTCAAATGTGGGTCGAACATTTCAGAACTACGTTCTCACCTTGCCAGGTGTGAGCAGTTCGACCGCCCCCAGGACTCAACTGGCCAGCCGCATGACCGGCTTTCAAAGTTCGGGATTCTCTATCGGCGGCAGCAATGGGCGGAATAACCTGATTACGGTCGATGGTGGCGAAAATGAGTTGGGATCGGGAACGGTTCGCTACGATGTGTCGACCGAAGCCATCCAGGAGTTTCAAGTAAATCGCAACTCATTCTCAGCCGAGTTTGGCTTCACTGCCGGTACCGCAGTCAACATCGTGACCAAGAGCGGTACCAATAAGTTCCACGGCAGCGGTTTCCTGTATTATCGCTCCGATGCCACTTCGGCCCGCAATGCGTTCGACACGCTCAATCCTGGCAAGAAGTCTTTCGACCGACAGTTCTTTCCCGGATTCACCCTCGGCGGGCCGCTAGTTAAGAACAAGTTGTTCTTCTTCACTAACTACGAACGGACCAATACAGATAACGCACGCT
>DATFRK010000038.1:0-11921 GCA_035263325.1 Pyrinomonadaceae bacterium
CTCGCCTTGCGTCTGCCGCCAGAGGTGCGCGAGGCATTTCTAAAGAAATATAAGACCAAACTCTGCCAGCAATACGGGGTGGTGCAGAAGGAATATGTCGAGGTGCCCGATGCGTTGCTTAAGAAGACCGCAGAACTGAAAAAGTTCTTTGCGCTGAGCTTCGCTTACGTCTCAACGTTGAAGCCAAAACCCAGCGCAAAAAAGAAGGCGAAGTGAACTGGTGCCCTCGCGAAAAGGTTTGCTGCTCCCCGTGATTCATAGATTGGCACCACCTACGGCTCAACTCACTTGGCTTGCGCAGTTGTTCAGGGTGGCAAGCGCCCTACACTTAACTCACTTACCATGCGCAGTGGGGAAGGGTGGCAAGCGGGCCCCAAACTCGACTCTCGCCTGTGGCCCGCAGCGCGCCCCCGCTACATCTGAATTGCAAAACTGATTTGAAGCGAAGGTTGTTTGCTTCAGTCTGAGTGATAAATTGAGATCTAGCGGGGGCGCGCTACGGGCCACAAGCGAGAGTTGAATGTTGGCCTGCTTGCCACCCTTCCCGACTGCGCAAACCAAGTGAGTTGAATGTAAGCCCCGCTTGCCACTCTTCCCAACTGCGCACTTCATTTGAGTTGAGCGGGCGAACTGCTTACTTCCTTCCCAACTGCGCTATTTTGGTTAGTTCAATAGGCCGGCAGCCACTGTCGCCAACTTGTATTCCCGGAGACCCTTGCGCCGCTCATTTAGGGCAACAAAGGGTGACGCGGGTGTAATACGCTGTAACGGAAGTCCGAGCTCATTCATCATCCGCTGATCCCCCTCCTCAATTGGGTCAAGTCCAGCAATGTATTTTCGCGACTTGTTCTGGGTTGGATTTCGCACACTGAGAATTTCTGGCCCGGAAGCCAGGATCACTTTCTTATAGTGCGGCGCAGTGCTGGTCCATAACTTCGATCGATAGTGACGCGCCACGTTCGTTAAGCTACCAAGCTGGCGGCAAAGTCGCAGAAAGTGTTCAACCACCTCGCTCTGGTCCATCGCTAACGGCCGGTGACAGAGCGTGTACCCGTCGTAGTCACGAATCGTTGTGCCAGGCAGTATCCGGCCCTCGCTGGCCAACTGCCGGAAGAAAGGTGTTTCCGGATAAGGGCAAACGACGCCTAGAAACGTGACGTTGAAGTACTGCAGGTCGGCAAGATACTCGGGCAGTTTCTCCAGATACTCGGTAGTGTCGCCATCCGAGCCAACCAGCAAGCCAAACGACAACATGATGCCGCTACTGAAGCAGCGACGGATGACGCGATCCACCTCGCCGATCTTGTTCTGACCTTTGTTCATCGCCTTGATCGAATCCGGGTTGAGAGACTCGAGACCGGTGTAAACGTAGCGGCAACCGGCCTGGGCCATCAGCCTCACTGTCTCCTCATCTTTGAGAACATTAAAGGTCAACGCGCAGCCCCAGGTTTTCTTCAATGGCGTTAGTGCGGCACACAGTTCGCGCAAGTAGCGAGGATTGCCGCCGAGATTGTTATCGAGAAAGGAAAACGAGTTGTCGAAAAGACCAAAGTAGTTCTTGTTCCAACGCATCTTGAATTGGATCTCTTCGACTACATCCTTAATGGGCCGATAACGATAACGCTCATGCCCGGTCAAGACGCAGAAGTTGCAAGTAAACGGGCAGCCGCGGGAAGCTTCGATACCCGGTAGCCTGATGGCGTTAGTGCGAAAGTCGATGAGGTCATAACGATAGGGCCGGATGGCGGCTGGACCAGAAGATGGCAGGTCGTAGCGCTTTTGTAATCTCCCGTGCTCGAAGTCGCTGATGAGTGCCGGGACGTTCGCCTCTGGTTCGCCTGTAACCACCGCATCGAAATAGTTTTCACAATCGGCGGCGAAGTGAATGGCATGCCGGCCGCCCGCGACAGTCTTGATTCCGCGCCGGCGCAACAAGGTGGAGAGCACCTTCGTGTGTTCGTAATAGGAATGTAAGTAGGAGAAGAAGACCAGATCCCAATCGCGGTCCAGCGGGATATCCGCTTCTTTCTCGTTATAAACCTCAACCTCTGCGTGGTCCGGACAAAGCGCCGCAATCAGTTCCGGCACCGACGACTGCATCACTCCTCTTTCTTTGCGCGGTAGTCGGGTGGGATGAGTGTAGGTGCTGATGACAGCGATTTTCATGACTCTTCCTTACGCCATTCGATCATGGCTGTGCTTTTCTTCTGCTCGAGTTGAAACGTGCCGAAGAGGTAGTCGAAAAGAGGTGACGTGACGCCAAAACGCACCGTTGCGTCGTAGTGATGGTGCAACAGGTGATGGCGGCGAAAATAGCGAGCCAGACGTGACTGTGACGTGCCGTGGTGCGCCTGAAAATCAAGGTACTCGTAGAAGCAGTAGCCGGCGATCAGTCCCGTGAACAGGTAGGTTGCCGACTGCCAGCTTCCACTGATGGCCCAGGCGAGCAGAAAGTAGACCACGCAGACCGGCAGGCTCTCGCTAAGTTGTACGGTCAGTCGTTGCAGTGCCAGCGGATTTTCGTGATGTCGGAGATGAGTCAGGTTTCCGGGGAGGTTGAAGTTTGCGCGGGGTACGCGGTGCAGTACCCAGCGATGGACCACGTACTCAATGAGTCCCCATGACAAAAGTCCTGTTGCGCTGAGCGCGACCGCCGCAGGCAGCGACGGCGCCCCAGTATTGAGAGTCGCGGCATGCAACAGGCAAAGGGTCAGACTGTAAAAAATGAAAGGCTTACAGAGTAGCCACCGGTTGATCTGACGATTGCGTTCGAGCCTGGTCTGTTTTACTCGTCTCATGGTTCCCTTCCCGCCAGTTACGGGGACACGCGTAAGCTACGGGCACCGGCTTAGCGCCAGGGCTCAAGGCGTTACGCGTGTCCTCCTTGCCCCACAACCCTACGTGGCGGGAAGCGACAAAACATCACCAATAGGGAACCCCATCATCCCGTCGCTGCCGCTCCGGGTTCTCTATTGCGGTGGTTTTGTTTAGAGTGAGCTGTATGACCGACGTGGCCGTCTACGAGGAACGGATTCGCCAGCTCGTCGCTGATATTTCTATCAGGTCCATAAGACTTAATGACGAAGGCCTGATGAACGATGTCGTGATTGTGAATGAAGAGCTGGTTTTCCGTTTTCCCAAAGACGAATACGCCGCTAAGCATCTCAGCGATGAAATCAACCTGCTTCGCCTGTTGCAGCCGCACCTCACGTTGCAAATTCCCGCGCCACTTTACGAAACCCGGAACATCCTTGCTTATCGTCTGATCCCCGGTGAGACGCTGCGACGCGATCTGTTGCGCCGACTTGGCGAGGACGACCAACAGGCCGTTGCCAACCAACTTGCCCAGTTTCTGAAAGAATTGCACGGAGTTGAAACGACGGGTCGGGAGATTGCACAGGCTGATGCTTTGATGAAGTATGAGGGTTGGGTGAATGTCTACCAACGGATTCGCGAAAAAGTTTATCCCTTGCTACTGGCACATTTGCGCGATTGGGCCACTGAACACTTTGAGACTCATCTCGGTGACAAACGAAATTTCGAGTATGAGCTCAAGGTCGTCGATACTGATCTGCCGCCCTACCACATCATGTTCGATCGTGAACGCAAGCGCATCAACGGCATCATCGATTTTGGTTGTGCCGGGCTGGGTGATCCGGCCATTGATTTTGGAGTGATCATCTATAACTACGGCGAGTCGTTTCTGAAGCGGTTTTATGACGTCTATCCAGAAGCGGAACAATACCTCCCACGCGCCCGATTTTATGCGGGAGCGCATGAGTTGCGCTGGCTGCTCACGGGAGTTGAACGGAACCAACCATGGTGGTTTGCCGTTCATGTGGGTAGTGCCAAGGACATGAACTAACGTCCAATGGAAACTGTCTCAGGAGTTAGTCATCTACCACCTTCTCTATTACGTCGTGCTGGTCGGCGCTGGTTTTTATGTGCTGAACCAGGTCCGCAAACCCACCAGGTTGGTTGGCAGGCCCTTCTTGTGGCTGATGAATCATTCTCATTCAGGCGTAACAGACTGGGGGCTAACGCATGTTCGAGTCGAGAAGCAATCGAGCGTTCTGGATGTCGGGTGCGGCGGCGGCAGAACTATTCAGAAGCTGGCGGCGATGGCTAGCGAGGGGACTGTTTTCGGCGTTGACTACTCCGCTGAAAGCGTGGCCGCAGCAAGGGCTAAAAATGCGACGTTGATCAAGACCGGCCGCGTTGACATACGGCAGGCCTCGGTATCTAAGTTACCATTTCCTGCGGACCATTTTGATCTCGTCACTGCCGTGGAAACGCAGTACTACTGGCCGGCTTTGGTTGAGGACATGCAGGAGATTCTGCGCGTATTGAAACCTGGCGGAACGCTGATTGTTATTGTGGAAAGCTACAAAGGCGGCAAGCTCGATGTGGTGCAGCGTCCGGTGATGAAACTGCTGCGCTCGCGAGTGTTGAGCGTGGCTGAGGAGCAGGAACTGTTCACCAGCGCTGGCTATATTGAGGTTCAGACGTACGAGGAGCGCAATAAAGGCTGGATGTGCGCGACCGGTAGAAAATCTGAACCTGAGCGTGGTTAACCTAACGGGGCCACAACCTCGCGCTTCGTGTATGATCCACACGCAGTTCTCACATGATCACTTCGGAGGCAGCCGATGGTCCCGTTTCTCGTCAATAGATGAGCAATCAACTCAACTCTCTCCTGGCGCTAGCAAAACAAGCCGACGCACTACTGGATGCCGGTCGCTTTGCAGAGTCGGTGACAATTTACGACCAGGCCCTCGCACTCGATTCCAGGCACTGCCACTGTCTCATCAACAAAGGTTTCGCGCTGGGAAATCTCGGGAAGAACGAAGAAGCGCTTCACTGTTATGAGGTAGCACTTACCATTGAACCAAATGATGCAGTCGCCTGGCTCAACAAGGGAAATGCTCTCGCCGGCTTAGGTCGTCATGATGAGGCGCTTGCTTGTTATGACCGGGCCCTCGAAATCGATGCGCATCTAGCCAGGGCCTGGTACAACAAGGGCGACGAACTCGGCAGGCAGCAACGCATAATCGAGGCCAAGGCGTGCTTCGAAAACGCCTACGAGTTGGGCTTGCCCGAAGCGCAGGAGATGATCTCGCGTTGTGAGCAGATCCTAACGAACGAATATTACGGATGAGATGCCTGTCAGCCTCATTCATATGATCATGAACGACGGCTCGCGTCACTTCGGTAGCCTGCCGCAAACCGTACTCTGGTATGAGTTAAAGGATCACATTAGTCACTTAGACGGTGCGACAGTCACCGATTTCGTCACCGATGGAGTAACAGAAGCGTGGATCGACTTTTCCTATCGTGGCCACAAATTCTCGGTCAACGATCAATTTGGTGAGTATTGGTTCTTTGTCGCGAACCCAGCATGCCCGGATCACATACTGGAGGCGGTCATATCTCATTGCGGTGTCGTATTAGGTGCAGTAGAGAGCCGGGAGCGATAGCGACCGGATGCCCTATTCAAACTGAAACGTGCGAGCGATTTTGCTCCGGAGGAGCAGAATGTTTATAGCTCACGAACCAAACCAACCAACGGGCTCCGCTGGGAGCGCCATGTTGCGACGTCGAGCAGATCGTGCTCCTTGGGACTGCCGTTCTTTTCGGCTGTGGTGTTTATGGACATCGCGCTCCAAACGGAGCGCAACCCTCCTCTGCGGACGTCATGGCTATAAACATTTGGCTCCTACGGAGCCGGTCGCATAAAGGACGAGGTTCATGATTCGCATCGCAGCTTTCTTACTAGCTCTGTTACTTTTGCCAATTGCTATGAATATTGACGGTGAAGCAATCAATCGAACTGAGCTGCTAACCCAGGTGGACCATCTCGTCTACGCCACTCCCGACTTGAATCGGGGCATCGGCGAGATCGAGCAGCTAACTGGAGTCAGAGCGAGTCCTGGCGGTCAACACCCAGGAGGAGGCACCAGAAATGCCCTGGTGGCTCTTGGCCCAACGTCTTATCTCGAAATCATTGGCCCCGATCCCGACCAACCTGCTCCCAAGACTCCACGAAGTTTCGGAATCGATGGCCTCAAACACTCCAGGCTGGCAACGTGGGCAGCCAAAGGCAATGACCTGGACCGACTCAAGGCGCAGGCTGAATTGAAGGGTGTATCCCTCACACCGGTGAGTCCCGGCAGTCGCAAACGTCCTGATGGAGTCATGCTGTCATGGCGCACTACACGTCCAGTCGACGCAGTGGGGGACGGAATTGTTCCCTTTTTCATTGACTGGGGACAGTCGCCGCACCCGTCTCAAACCGCTGCTCCCGGACTTACACTGATAGATCTGCGCGCAGAACATCCGGACGCGACACGGGTGCAGCAAGTGCTCAGCACCCTCGGGCTTGATCTGCAAGTAAAACAGGGTGCGAACCCTGGGCTGGTGGCAATCATCAAAGGCCCAAAAGGTACGGTGGAATTGCGCTAGATACGGACCGGGGAGAAGGACGAATGATTGTTCGAATGTGGCATGGTCGAGTCGCGAGCGAAAAAGCACAAGCCTATCGCGAATTCACCAATCAACGAGCAATTCCTGACTATCAGAGTGTGCCAGGAAATATTAGCGCTTACGTCTTGGAACGTCGAGAAGGCGACATCACCCACTTTATTACACTGACGTTTTGGGAAAGCCTGGAAGCCATTCGTGGCTTCGCCGGAGATGATCTGGAGCAAGCAAAGTACTATCCCGAGGACCAGGATTTCTTGTTGGAGTTTGAACCGCGGGTGGTCCATTACGAAGTTGTGGGCAAATCGTAGACGTCGTCTGGAACTTTCAACCAGCCAGTTAACCTGCTACGCCAATCGAAAATGAAGTCTCCTTATGCTTCATTTACCCGTCGAGCCCTGGCACGTCTTATTGACTTGCTGGTCGTGCTCACGCCGTGCGGCATTCTCTATTTCATTAACCGCGCTCTGGGGTTCCCGATCAGATACACTTCTCTTTTCAACTATCGCCGGCCCGAGTCGGCTACGATGTTCATGACGGAGGACTTTGCCGGCTTCTTCAGCATCTTCATCACTATCAAACTCTTGATCGCGTATCCGTATTTCGCTTTGCTCGAGAGCAGTGCGTGGCAAGCAACCCTGGGTAAGCTGGCGCTGGGCATCAAAGTCACCGACACGGACGGCAATCGCATCTCCTTTGGCCGGGCCACCGGTCGTTACTTTCTCAAAAGTTTTTCCGCCACTCTGTGTATGCTTGGCTACCTCGTCTCTTTTTCCGACCGGCGCCAGACCTTTCATGACTTCATGTCGCGAACTTTAGTGCTGAGGAAAGAAGTGTTCCCGCAGTACTACGTGATGCCGCGCTCGCCATCACGCTGGATGTTCACCGTGCCTTTAGTATCTGCGCGAACAACTGCTGACGAGGTGCCGGCCTCAACCTACGAGTGTATCTGGTGCAATCACCGCGGTGAGCGACACGTTGGTTGCCCCCGGTGTGGTCGACCGTCGTACGCGTCGGTCGGCGTCATCAAAGCAATGCTGCTGATCAACGCCCTTATCTTTACGGCGTTAGGCGTCTTTCTTGCATATCTAACGTGGGTAATCGCTAATCAACGACTGCTTGATGACAGGTTAGGACGGGAGGGAGCTCCGTGGGGCGCTATCTTCGTTGTGTTCCTGGGCAGCGCTTTGTGTTTGGGTGCCGGCGTTCCCGCATTTTTTGGTAAGAAATGGATATTGCAGGCGACGCTGGTGTTGATTGGTTCGGGACGAAGAGGGGGTTAGAAAAGGAAGGCTCACCTTACTAAGAGATCGATCATCGATAGTCCGAGCTACTGTTCCAGTCTAAGAGACGCGGGAGTAAGCTCGACTTCGACACCCTTGAAACAGCGCTACTGATGGACGGATAATCCGCGTGAGAATGGAGGAAAAAAGAAATGAAAAAGCTAATCCTGGCAGTGACCGTACTTGGCGCGCTTAGCTTGCTGGCTGGCGGCAAAACCTCAGACACCGACTTCGGCCTCCCCTCACTGAATGTGATAAAACAAATCGAGCTCGGGCCGTCTTACAGTTGCCGGTCAGAGAGTGAGTTCAAAGAAGGGTATGCAGGTACCGCTCTATTCCTCTCCGATTTTGCCAAGCACATGAACAGCCCTGACCTATTGTTCGATGGCGCTTGCAACTCGGTGAATTATTTCGAAGCCGCAACTGCCGGAGACGACATGTCACTGATCGCGGATCTGGGCAAGGTCTCTTTGGAGAGTGTCTCTGCATATCGTGCCTTCAATCTTGAGGGCGTCCACAGCTTTCCTGCGTACTCCAAGTTTGCGAGAGCGGTTGAGGTCCAGGCCCATCATACTTATGCAGTATTGTTGAATGACCGTACGAGGCGTGGTCTGTTTGTGTTTGCCGTGAACGAATATGTTCCCGATCAGAGAGTTAGAATTCGTTATGCCGTTCAGTCTTACGAATTAACTCTTGGTAACCGGGTTGTCTCACCGGGCTTCAATTGGGAAAGGAAAAACGCACTACAGTAACAGCCGAGAAACAACTCTGGGAGCGCAGGCGGTCCGTCTGCGCTCCCGGCGTTGTGAGTTTTTTGACTAGTCCTCCTTATGTCCCTTGCCTTTCTCTACCGGAGTGATCGTGCCGAATAGTCCATGATTTTCGTCGTCGATACCCGCAGTAAAGAACAAGGTCGTCTGCGGGCCGGCAGCCGCTCCATTGCCAAATCTCAGGGCCCAGAGACCATCAATAGTCAGCGGTTGTCCTCTCAAACCTCTTAGCAAACCGTGAAAGTTGCCATGCTCCAGATCGAAGGTGGCTATTTCACCACTGCCGAATTGGCCCACCAGGAGCCGGCCACTCTCCTTGCCAAAACCTTCGGGCGCTAAGGCGATTCCCCAGGGCGCGTTCATCCAATGACCCGATCGCAAACGTGACAAGAGCTTGCCACTGGAATCGAACTGGTCCACGAAACCCAATCCGGGTGCATCAACCTCATCCTCTTTATCAGGCTTCTGTTTAGCGAAGGTGACAAAGATGTTGCCGTCGAGGTTCTGCACATTGAAGGGGGCGAAGCCAGCGGGCACTTCCGAATCTTTGAAAGCGGTCGGAGGAAGATTCGTGAATGGCATAAAGTTCGCGTCGAAGACGTCAACACTGGCATTAAAGAAGTTCGCGACGTAGAGAAAGTTTAGCCCATTCATTTGTCCCAACGTGACGCCTTTATACACAGCCTTGACAGGACTGGTAAACATTAGGTTTGCGGCATTACCACCGGTCCAGCCGGAGATCGTTCCGTCTTCAGTTACGAAAATGAAGCGCGACCCTCCGAAATCTGAACCACTGCCGGTGACAACGCCGGTGGGTGTCGCCAGGTCACTACTTCCTAACGGCGGCGGAATGGTTACGGTAAGCGGAACCTTTGCGCCGGCACCGGTATACAAGGTGGAGACGCCAGTTCCGTTGTCGCCGACCCACCACGGACTCGAACCGGTAGCCACGAGTCCCCAGGGATTGACCAGGTTCGAATCGGTGAGCTTTGCGAGACCTGGGATGTCGGATACCAGGTTTGTTTGTTGATAATGTTGGCCGAATGAATTAACCGACGAGATGAGAATTAAAGCGAGCGCGAGTAAGCAGATAGTGCTCCCTTGCATCCGATGTGACATGGTTCTACTCCTCCAACTAGGTTCAGTTAAGTAACCGTGGGCCACAAAGGGGGATTGAGAGATTGGTTTCAGTGCTTTTATAGGAAGACTTTGGGAGAGTCAAGCATTTCGGACTACACTAACGCCCATGCCCCTCGACCCTATCCCGCGACGAAAGTTTCACCGGGTGGTCTTTGTAGTGGCCGGTGTTTACAACATCGTCTGGGGTTTATATTCAGTTTTTGATCCGCAGTGGCTGTTTCGCTTTGCCCGGATGCCTTTGATGGTCCATCCGCAGGTCTTTGCCTGCCTGGGCATGGTGGTGGGTCTGTACGGCATCATCTATTTCGAAGTTGCTCGGGTGCCCGAGCGCGGCTGGTTACTGGCAGCAGTGGGGTTGCTGGGGAAGATTCTTGGGCCGATTGGCCTGGCGCAGTTGATCTGGAGTGGAACCTGGCCGCTAGCCACTATTGTGCTGTGTTTGACCAACGATCTGATCTGGTGGATTCCTTTTACGCTTTACCTCTATGATGCGTGGCCAAGTTTCAGGCAACAAGACGATCCACTGATTACCCAGATTACGCCGAGGTCTTAGGCAGTTAGACTTGACTGATCTTGCTTCTTTTTAGGGCAAACGGGCGCTGATAAGTAATTTGAAAAGTAGGCATATGAAAGACATAAAAGAACTACTGGCAAACAATAAGGCCTGGTCAGAAGCGATCAAGGCAAAGGATCCTCACTTCTTCCCAACGCTTGCGCAACAACAAACGCCACGCTACATGTGGATTGGCTGTTCTGACAGTCGCGTGCCGGGAACCCAACTCGTCGGCTTGCGGGCAGGCGAACTGTTTGTTCATCGCAACGTCGCGAACATCGTGGTGCACACGGACTTCAACTGCCTCTCTGTACTTCAGTACGCGGTCGATGTTTTGCAGGTTGAGCATGTAATTGTCTGTGGACACTACCACTGTGGTGGGGTGAAAGCCGCAATGCAGAATCGGCAACTTGGTTTGATTGACAATTGGTTGCGGCATGTCCAGGACGTAGCCCGCAGCCATGAAGTGGAGCTTGACAACATTGGGGACGAAGACCAGCGTCTCGACCGCTTGTGTGAGTTGAATGTAGTTGAGCAAGTATTGAGTGTCAGTCGGACCACTATCGTTCAGAGCGCCTGGAGCACCGGGCAGGAGATATCGATCCATGGTTGGATTTATGGTCTAGCTGACGGACTGTTGCGCGACCTGGGAATCAGCATTAGCGGTCAGAAAGATCTCGACAATGTATACCGCGAAATGGGACGGATCGCTGTCTCTTAGCAATGCTCAACGCAATTAGCAGTCGTGAAGACCTGATCAGGGCAGTACGACGCGGTCTGCGTCCAAAGTACCTGTTCTTTTGGGGACACAAACCACTCCCGAACGGGGAAATTGGAGAGTCATGTTTGTCACAGTGGTGGAATGCCCGCTTTCAAGTAGGCGAGCAGATTTACGCGTCCGCTGAGCATTTCATGATGGCGGAGAAGGCCCGACTCTTTAATGATGAAGTTCACGGGCAGAAGATTTTGCAAGCCGGGAGTCCAAAGATCGCTAAACAGTTCGGCCGACAAGTTCAGGGCTTCGACGAACAAACGTGGGCGGCAAATCGTTTGCGCTTAGTTGTCGCTGGAAATCTTGCAAAGTTTGGTCAGAATCGCGACCTCGGCCAATTTCTTTTGCAAACTGGCAACAAAGTTTTGGTGGAAGCCAGTCCGACTGACAAGGTCTGGGGCATCGGTTTGAAAGCCGATGACGAACGAGCGCAGAATCCGGAGCTATGGCGCGGACTGAACCTGCTGGGGTTTGCGCTCATGGAAGTGCGGGAAAAGCTGCTCCACCTCCCAATTTAGCGATAGACGCCACGCAGTAGGTGGGAGCGCAGGCGGCCCGCCTGCTCTACTGCGCTCGTTGGTTTGTTGAGGCAGGCGGGCCGCCTGCGGTCCCAGTAAAAGCGTTAGGGTTTTAGGAGGCCACTAGATGTACAAAGCAATTCTCGCTGTGGTCGCTCAAGTACTGGTGACTGCGCTGATGAACGCGCAGCAAACGCCGTCACCTCCAACCCAACCATCCGTTGACTTGCCTCCCGAACTGGCGCGCGTTCTCAGAGACTACGAAGCGGCTTGGAGCAAACGTGACGCAACCGCGCTGGCCCAACTATTTGCAGAGGACGGGTTCGTCTTACCGAATGGAGGAACACCGGTGCGCGGTCGAGCGGCGGTGGAAAAGTTTTATGCCGGACACGGTGGTCCACTGGT
>DATFRK010000039.1:0-7088 GCA_035263325.1 Pyrinomonadaceae bacterium
GATTTCGCTTTACCCGGTTCGACTATAGGGTGAAGAAAGAAATGAGAAGGAGTTGCCCCATGCTAATAGTGAATAGCAAGAATTTGGGAGTTGTCTCAATCCTGTGTCTCAAAGGACGAATCGTTGGCGGAGAAAGCGACGTCCTCCGCGAGGCCGTAGTATCGGAAACAGCCGCACGTGCAGTCATACTCGATCTAAATCGGGTTACGGCTATCGATGCCGGAGGCTTCGGCTTGTTGTTGGAGCTGCGTGAATATACGCGAGCGAAGGAAATCGATTTCAAACTAATGAACCCGCAACAAACGGTCAGGACGTTATTTGAAGTGACCCGCCTGAATACGGTGTTTGAAATTACGTCTGCCACAGCGGTTTCCTGTCACTCTGCACTGCAGCCGCAATTCCAGCGGCGAGACCTGGCCGTGTGTGCTTAGATCTATCGCACTACCTGGCAGGCCAAAGGGGACATGGTTTTACGAGAGAAAGGCTCCTCGTTTCAGAGGAGCCTTTTGTCTCAGTCAGGCTACGGTCTTACCTGTACATTGCCGGATTGGATTGGTATCTGCGGGAAGTCATCCTCGCCAATAAATTGGCAAGCACTCGGCTCGACCACATTGTCGAAGAAGATTAGGCTGATCGTGTCGTTCCCGCCACCTGGTTCACCGTTGTCAAAAACGGTAAAGAAGGCCGCGTCAAACTCATCGTTGAATACGGGATCACTTGTCTTCCTAACCGAGCCGCCAAAACTGGCTCTGTTCCCTACTACCTGAAGGCAGGTGATATCGAAGTGGGCATCGTAGCGCGGGTCAAATTCCGGATTGTGAATCACGGCGTTTCCCTGAACGGTGCCATCTGCCTTTTGCCTGGCACTGAAGGAAAACTGCCTTCTGACGGTATTGCCATCCGGATCCTGCACCAGGATAGTTCCATGGCCCGAGGCTGATGACCCAGGCGCGGCAGCTGACGTTCGGCGCAGAGCAGTGGTGCCAGCCAGGGCCAGGATTAACAGCCCGGCAAAGACGAACATATTAGTAACTTTCACGCTTGCCTCCTTATGTCTTAATGTGCCAGTGAGATTGTTGTTGGGGGGCACAAAACGCCGGAGAATAAATGGACTTCGGCAAACCTTTCGGACGAGGCTCAACGCATTTGGCGAGTGACAAAGCGGTAAGGATAGTGGTGATCAAAGATCTTGCTCATGAAACACCACACATTGCCGTAGGAGCGGCGCACCGTTTCGGCGGTGTGTAGTTCTTTTTGGCGAGCGGCGCCAATTTACTCAAATTCGAAATTGCCTGTCAATAAAATGAATTGACTGCCCAAGCCTGGGCAGTGGGCTAATATTCGATTCCGAGGGTTCCCCGATTGGTGGTCAACTTCAATAGCACGAGCCCAGGACGGACGACCGGTCGCGAGTCGCCAACTTTGATCTTCGTCTCGTTGCGAACGGAGTTGAAGTCCGCTTCAACTTCTTGTCGGGTCACGCCGGAGTTGACTTTCAGCGATTGTTCGAGTTCTCTTAGCGAGTTATCGCGGTTGGTTCTCCAGTCGAGATCAAAGCGGTTACGCGGCGCATCAATGAGCGGCAGGCCATTCGCCGGACCATTCTGATAGGTCCAACTGATGATTCTCGCGCGCAGTTCGTTCCCTTCGCGCTTTACCTTCAACACAATGGTTAAGGCGTTCCCCGCCAGATCGGTGACGCGATAGGTGCGTCGCTCCATATGGCCGTCGTCATCGTCGTCGTTATGTTCGCGTCGTCCCGGAGGCGGTGAGATCGATAGTGGTGCAATCGTTCCGGGCGCGACCCCAGACACCCCATCGCGACCAATCACCTGCACGTCTTTGTTCACCTGGTCGAATTGGATGAACAACTCCGGCGCAGTCTTATCTATGCTGAGGGAAATGGAGACCGAGTTGGTGTTGCCGGCCAGATCAGTTGCCGTTCCAGTCACCATCTGATTCGCGCCCTCAGTGGACACCGTCACCGGGCTACTCACCGCCGCAATCCCCGATAGCGCATCCGCTCCGTTGAAGCTAACGGTCACGTCGGTGTTATTCCATCCCTTCGCGTTGGGAGCTGGGTTCCTGAGCGCGTTGATCGAGGGAGCCGTCTTGTCGATGTTCACCTCAGTGACAGCGAATGATGCCGAGTTACCGGCAAGATCCGTAACCGTAAAAGTATGCGACTGACCCGCACCTTCGGTTGTGAAGGTGAACGACCCGGTTTGCGTCGCCCCTGAATCAAATCCGGAGAGAGCGTCGTTGGCGGTAAAGCTCGCCTCGACGTCGGTGTTGTTCCAGCCGTTACTGTTTGGCGGAGTGCGGCTGTTGTTGGTGAAAACAGGCGGTGTCTTGTCGATCTTCACTGTCACTGTCTGTTCCGATTCACTGTTGCCGGCCCTGTCCTTCGCGAACCAGGTGACCGCGTTGGTGCCTTCGCTGGTGATAGGAACTGAGACCGCACTGCCTAGTGAATGGAAGGTAGTGCCGTTTATCGAGTAGTCAATCTCACTCACGCCGGTACCATCGCCATCCGAGGCGCTGAGCGTCACTGTCACATCAGTGTTGTTCCAGCCGGCGGCGTTGGGCGGTTGCGACAACGTCATGGTGGTTACCGGCGCCGTGTGGTCCAAGTCCGCATCAGGCGCGGGCACGATGTCGTTGAGATAGTTTTCCAGGTTTGAATAACCACCCACGCTGATCGCTGGGCCGTCCGCCGGATCGAAGGGGTTCAAGCCATGATCGCTTTCCCACTGGTCGGGAATACCGTCCTGGTCACTGTCCAGCGGCGGGAGAAGGGAATTGAGCGTGGGCCAGCCACCCACCTGACTCTGGGAATCGATGTGCCGGCCAGTTTCGCTCCGCACCTCAGCCACAACGCGGGTGTCTACTGCATCACGGACCAGTGCGCTACCGGCCAGGTTCAGCACTCGCTCATAGGCGCTCAGCGAATCATCTGTGTTGACCTGGGGAAATTGAAAGCGCGCCGAGTCCTGTCGCGTGTACGCGCCGATGAACATACCCCATTCGGTATTGGCGCCGTCGTGGACGCCGTTAATGTTGCTGTCGATCGAGTTGTTCGATTGATAAATCAATGTGCTCGGACTACCGCCATTGAATGCCCTGATCCGCTTCGACGCGGGTGTGTCCGGGCCGGCGATCAGGTAGTTGCCGACGTAGTTGAGTCGCGGCGTTCCTTCACTGGCGTCGCCGCTGTAACCGGCCTCGTTACCCCAGTCAAAGATCACGTTGTTGACGAAGTCGAGACCAATGTTGTCGCCGAGACGCGGATTGCGACTGTCGTGATGCGCGTAAAGATTGTGATGATAAGTAACGAGTCCATTTAGATAGCGAATCAGTGAACCGTAACCGTGCGCTCCCTTGACGTGGCAGGAGTTCTTCATACTCTCAGTTATCAAGGCCCACTGGATGGTCACCTTGTCAGACTCAGTGACGGACAGCGTTTCGTCCACGCTCCACGAGGCAGACACGTGATCGGCGATCACATTGTTTGATTTGTCGACCGTAAAGCCATCGTCCTGGTAGTTAGGACAGTTCACGTCACCCGGGCGAAAGCGCAAATAACGCACGATCACATCATGAGTGTTGTTCACACTGGTGGTCCAACCCGCGACGGTGATGCCATCGCCGGGAGCGGTTTGTCCGGCCAAGGTCAGAAATGGCTTGTTGATGTTGAGCCTGGACTGGAGAAAGATCGTTCCTGACAGATCGAAGACGATCGTACGCGGCCCGTTAGCATTCTGAATCCCGAAGCGGAGGCTGCCTGGTCCGGAGTCAGCCAAATTTGTCACATGATAGACGTCTCCGCCGCGACCACCGCCAGTGAACGCACCCGCACCCTCGGCGCCAGGAAACGCGCGCAGCGGCACGGCTCCGGCCGCGTAGATCGTCAGCGTCGCTGATGTTCCGCCGCGGAAATTCGGATCGTCGATGGTGGCGACCACGCTATACGTGCCGGGATCAGTTGGTGGCGAAGTTGATCCGTTGTAGGTAACCGTCACGGCAGTTCCCGGTGGCGTGACCTTCACCGAAACTGGCTTCGGCGAGCCGTCATAAACCTGGTACAGATGGCCCAGGGTTACCGAGGCAAACACCGGACTGATCACCAGGGTACCGGTCGCAGTGCCCTGGTAAACCGGATCATCGATGGTGGCGACGACGTTGTAACTACCCAATGCTGCTGGCGGCGTTGGACTGCCGTTGTAAGTTACGTTGACGTTCAGACCACCAGGATCAGTGGTAACTGTTGGGGTGATCGGTCCGCCAGTGAAAGTCTGATTCAGGTTGTCGAGTGTTACCGCGGCCGTAAGTTTGGTTGAGGGCACCCACCCGCCCAGGACGAAGGTCGGATCACTCCACTGGGCCGCTTCGGCTGCCGTCAATTGGCGCGAGAAAGGCGCACGTTGACTAACATCGATGGGCACACCATTCGGATCGGTGCTGTTGTATTCCCAAAACTGAACGTTCGGCGCAGTCGTGGCGTTATTCAAGAGCCAGCCAGCGGATTAACCTGCGGGCCCATCTGGGTGTTGATATAGACCACCTGGCTGAACGGAAATACCGTCGGATCGATTCGTGCCAGCCATCCTCCGGTGACTCCCGCCGCCGCTGTGAGACGGCAATTGACGTAGACGTTTCCGTTCTTCCCTGAGACATTGCGAATTTGAGTATAGAACCCGTTCGAGGTCAGCATCTTCAATTCGCAGTTCTGGAAGAAGACGGCGCCAGTGCCCCACATGAAGTCGACGTCACCCTCGATGTAACTGTCAGTGACAAAACCGCCCTGGTTGCTCGTGCCCGTACTTTGCAGCAGTAGCGTGTCCTGGAAACTCTTCAGGGTGACATGATTGAGCACAATGCGCTGGGCATTGCCGCGAAATGCCTCAGCCTGTGAACCGCCTTTCGGCGTTGTATTGATGAGAGTGATGTTCTCAAGACTGAAGTCGCCACCGTCGGTGCCAAACATGGCGCGGGTGGTGGTCGAGGTTGGATTGAAATTGTTGTTGTTCGCGTACTGGATGATCGCTTGGTCGCGATTCTCGCCGCGCACGGTGATGAACGGCTTGTTTGAGTTGATATAGACGATCTCGGTGTAGGTGCCGTTCTTGACCAGGATGACTACTCGCTTGGTGTTGTTAGCGGGAACGAAATCGACCGCCCCCTGGACGGTGCAATAGTCTCCGCTGCCATCGGCTGCGACTACCAGCGAGCTGGCGCCTGTTGGTGGACGATCGGTGCGAGTGGAAAATTGCCAGGTAGTGACGTCGGAGAATCCTGCGAAAGGCGCACCGGCGGTGTCGGTCACCACGCCGGGCTCCGCGGTCACATAGTAGGTCCGGTCGTAGGCGAGTTTCTGATGTAGATAGATTGCCGCGGTATTTCCGGTGGCGATAATCGGAAAATAATTAAAGGCAACAGTACCGTTGAGTCGCGACTGCGGCGAGATGCTCATGTCGATCGTATCGACCAACGTTCCGTCATCTTGAAACACTCGGAGGCGCCCGCTGTTACCAACCTTCACCGGTTGATTGAACGTGATCCGCAGGGGTGAGTCGATGCAAAGATTCGTTGCGCCATTGGCCGGGGCGAAGGATGAGATCGACATCGCCGACACGACTAGGAGTTTTGCGGGATTGCTGGTGACACTTCCGCTCGAGTTACTGACCACCAC
This sequence comes from Pyrinomonadaceae bacterium, assembly GCA_035263325.1. Classification (GTDB taxonomy): domain Bacteria; phylum Acidobacteriota; class Blastocatellia; order Pyrinomonadales; family Pyrinomonadaceae; genus PSRF01. Next base: position 5,693 of record DATFRK010000039.1, read on the forward strand.
GGTGTAACTCGCACTGTCGCTGATTTGAGCGCTGGGGAAGTTTAAGGTCGCACTGGTAGCGCCGGGAATGATCACATTGTTCTTGAACCATTGATAGAAAAGATTGTCTCCCGAAGCGACGACAGAAAGACTGCCCGGTTGGCCCACCGTCACCGTGGTGTCGCCAGGAGGCGTGACAATCGACGGTGGTGGCGGCACCGGATCGACGCTCACGTTAAGCGTCACCGGATTACTGTTAACGCTGCCGCTCGGATTACTAACCGTGGCTGTGTAGCTGCCGGCGTCGCCGAGTTGCACATTAGTAAGGTTCAAAGTTGGCGTGATGGCCGAAGGATTCAAGGCAGCGGAAATCGGATTCCCGTTCTGGTTCCATTGATAGCTCAATTGATTTCCACTCGCGCCGACCGCCATCGTGACATTGCTGCCGACCTGGACGGTCAAGCTCGTTGGTTGCGGCTGGCTGGTGATTACCGGCAGCCCCGGAGTGTAGTCGATCAGCCAATTGGTAAATTGAATCTTTTGCGCGAAAGTATTGTTCGCGATGCGGAAGCCGAAATAGTCGAAGGCGGTATTTGGAGTAGCACTCGTTTCGGTGGCAGTGAAGTTCAGATTTGATAGCGTGCCGCCGGTGACTGCCGTCGAGATTTTAGTGTCGGTATCAGTGAGCCGTTCGATCGTGTAGCTCAAAGTGTAAGGTGTGGCGTTAGCAAGTGTCTGCCTGGTGGTCGCGCCGCTGCCCGGTATGGCGGTGAAGTCGGCCAGGGTATTGAAGGGATTATTCACCGCCAGGTTGGTGCGACGAAAGATGGTGAACGGCGCGCCACTGCCGCTCGGAACAAATTGCAAAGCGTAACCAGGATCGCCACTGAAGGTTGCATCATTCATGCCGCCGGTAAGGTTGTTAGCGTTGCGCGTCCCGAGTGAATTCAAGACTCCGAATCTCACATCCTGGCCGCCGGCTACAAAGCCAGTCAGCACAAAGGTGCCTGAGACGGTGAGCTTGTCACCGACCTTGAGGTTGACCGGCGCTCCTGAATTTGTGAAAAAGCCCCAGAAGGCATCTGAACTGGTGGTGTTCGTCAGATCGAAAGTCACCGATCCTACTGCGTCGGTTCGCACCGTGGTGCTGCGTCCATTGAAAAGACGAATTGAATTATTTGCCAGATCCTGGTTTTGACTGTTGCCGTCAGCATAGGTGTCATTGACCAGCGGTGCTGCCCAGACGATGAAAGGAAGGGCAGCGACGAATAGAGCAACGAGAATAATGAGGGCTATTCTTATTTTTTTCATGATTGTGAAATTCCTTCAAACTGCGAAAGTCTTCCGAGGTCTATGAGGCAGCGACAAAACCGCTGATCCGATCACAATTCAAAGCCTAATCTGATCGGTCTTAGTG
>DATFRK010000040.1:0-3974 GCA_035263325.1 Pyrinomonadaceae bacterium
GGCACGTGATAACCACCATCGAGATAGTTATCGACAAACACTTTCCAGTTGCAGTCAAAGCTGTAATAGCGGCGTTCCATCCAGTGCAGGTTCTGAAGGTTGAGGGGACTGATCTGATCAATCAGAGGCTGAGTGAGGAAGTCTGGCAATGAGGCGCTGTGTTGTAATTGGACGAACACCCAGTTTTCCCATTGGGCCACATTGATCGGAATCAAACTGTTCTCGGAGCGCTCGAAGTTGCAGACTGCGGAAAAATCAGGCGTGCCTTTTAGTTCACCGCTGAGGGAGTAGGTCCAACCATGATAAGGACAACGGAGTTGAGTTGCTTCCCCTTCCGGCTCGATCATTACGGCTGCGGCATGATGACGGCAAACGTTGTAGAAACCGCGCAGCTCGGTGTCGTTGCCTCGGACAACCACAATCGGTTCAGCGCCTATATCGCTGGTGACGTATCGTCCCGGCTTAGTCACCTGATCAATTCGTCCGGCTAACTGCCACGATTTTGCGAAGACTGTGTTTAGCTCCAGGTGATACAGATCGGCGCTGGTGTACCAGGAAGCGGGGATGGTGAATGCGTGGTCTAGTGAGGCGCTCGCATCGTAGGCAGCTATTAGTTCGCGCAAGTTACTCATTCGTTTTTATAAATGCCATGGCCTTGTGCCTGGGAAATTTACGTTCACTGCTACAAGGCGCTCACTTCCATGATTTATGAATGCCACAGCCTTGTGCCGTGGAAGTTTACGGTCACAGCTACTCGGGAGTTACTCGCTTGTCCCTAGCAGTGAGCGCAACGGCCACGTTTGTTGTACGCAGTCAGGTAGCAATGAACGTAAACTTCCACAGCGCAAGGCCGTGGCATTTATCAATCAGAGAACCGGCCTCAGGTAGCGGTGACCGTAAGTAACCACGGCGCAAGGCCGTGGCATTATCAATCACAGAACCGGCCCTCAGGTAGCGGCGACCGTAAGGTACCACGGCGCAAGGCCGTGGCATACGATGACTAGACCGGAGTGGCGGTCTTTCTTTTCGGATTGAAGAAAGGAGTTTTCACCACTGTGGCACCTACTTCGTGACGCACTGCCTCCACCGTGATTTCGAAGCGCAGACGCGTCCCGGGCTTCGCGTATTCGCGTTTGATGGTCGCCAGCGCAATCATCTTCTTCAATGTCGGAGACCAGGTGGTAGTGGTCGCTTTGCCGATCTGCACCCCTTCTTTGAACACCGGCACTGCCACTCGCGAAGCAATCGGTGAAACGGCCGGTGGCAAACCAACGCTTTCAAAGATGCTCTCCACCTGTGGCCAATCGATCTCCAGTCCCACAATGTCGCGTGCTGGACCACGCTGCTGCTCGGCAATCAAGGCGGCTTGCCCTACAAAACGGTTCTTGTCCAGGTTCACTAACCGGCCCAGCCCCATCTCAAAGGGCGAGTATCGTTGGTCATCAATAAGCGCCTTTTTACTACCGTTGAAGTCGACATCAATGAGCAGTAAACCAGCCTCCACCCGGGCAACATCGAGCGCCAACATACCGGCAGGATGAATATCAAACCGGCGACCCGCTTCCATCAGCGCATCCCATACCGTCACTGCTTGCTCGGCGGCCATCCAGATTTCGTAGCCCAGGTCACCCGTATAACCGGTGCGCGAAATTTCTACTGGCACACCGGCGATGCGACCGTTGGTCACGCGAAAGTATTTGAGGTTCGCGATATCAGCGTTTTCGACAAGGCTCTTCAGTAGCTTGCCTGAGGTTGGACCTTGCAGCGCGAGGGCCGCGACATCCTCGGAGATATCTTCAATCGTCACTTCCATGCCCGCAGAATTTTGCGTAAACCAACGGAGGCTGGGATCGGCCGCGGTCCAGCGGTAAGTATTTTCTTCGAGCCGCGAAACGGTACCGTCGTCGATCACTTTGCCCTTCTCGTCGCACCACGGGGTGTAGATCACCTGGCCTACCGCAACCTTGCGCATGTCCCTGGTGATGATCCGGTCAACCAGGCGAGTTGCGTCTTTACCGGTGACGCGATATTTGAATAGCGGAGAAATATCGATCAAGGCGGCAGCATTGCGAATCGCGTTGTACTCATGTTCGTGGTGCGGTTCGTAAGAACTGACCGCATAGTAGCCAGACCACTCCCGAAAGTTGAGACTTTCGCAGAGTGGCAAAGTGCGTTCGTGAAAAGCGGTTCCGATGGGCATATGAAGAATGATTGTACAGTGCGTTTGTCAGGGCGAGCGATTATAAGTATCCTAGCGAATCTTCAGCAAGCTGCATTTCCAACAACCTGATGAACAATAAATACGACGTGGTTGTGATCGGCGGCGGCCACAATGGCCTGGTTAATGCCGCCTACCTGGCGCGCGCCGGCAGAAAAGTCTTGGTGCTCGAGCGCAGGCATGTACTGGGCGGCGCTGCCGTAACCGAAGAGGTCTATCCCGGCTTCAAGTTCTCCGTTTGTTCCTACGTGGTTTCGTTATTAAGGCCCGAGATCATTCGCGAGTTGGACCTGGCGCGTCACGGGTTGGAGATTCTTCCCCTCGACGGCACCTTCACCCCGATGCCGAATGGCGATTACCTCTGGCGCGTAAACGATCACGCCCGCACGCGCCGGGAAATCGCGCGTCACTCAAAACTCGACGCCGAAGCGTATGACGAGTACGGCAAGGCCATGGTCGAGATGGCCCACTTCGTTAAGCCGATCATGAGCATGACGCCACCTGACCCGACGTCGCTCAAGCCCAAGGCCTGGAAGGATCTCGCGTTCCTCGGCCGTCGTTTCCAAAAGCTCTCTCCTGACGACAAGTACAACCAGGTGCAGTTGATGACTATGAGCGCCGTCGACTTTCTCGATCAGTGGTTCGAGACGGACGTGCTCAAAGCGACAATGTCGGCTTCCGGCATCATCGGCACTTTCCTTGGTGTGCGGTCGCCGGGCACAGCTTACGTGTTGCTGCATCATTACATGGGTGAGATTGACGGAGCGTTCCGCTCGTGGGGCTTTGCACGTGGCGGGACTGGGGCCATCTCTAATGCGATTGGCGACGCCGCCCGGGAAGCAGGAGTAGAGATCCGGCTCGAGTCGCCAATCACGAAGATCATGTTGAAAAATGGCCGGGCTACTGGTGTGATGCTGGCGACTGGAGATGAGATCCAGGCGGAAGTTGTTTCCTCGAGTGTCGACCCACGGTTAACCTTCATGAAGATGATCGGCGAGGAGCACTTGCCTGACGACTTTTGCGAAGACCTGAAGCGCTACAAGTATCGCGGCTCGTCTGGCAAAGTGAATCTGGCACTCGACGGCTTGCCAAACTTCAAGGCGATCCCTGGTCCAGGAGCCCATCTGCGGGGAGCAATCTCAATTTCACCGAGCGTCGATTACATGGAACGCGCCTATGATGAAGCAAAGTATGGTCGCTTCTCACGACGTCCGTACATCGACATGGTGATTCCCAGCTTGACCGATCCTTCCGTGGCGCCGCCGGGCAAACACGTGATGTCGTGCTTTGTGCAGTACGCTCCTTACAATTTGAAGGAAGGAAACTGGGACGACAAGCGTGACGAGTTTGGCGACACGGTGATTGAGACGATTGCCGAGCATGCGCCGAACATCAAGGATCTAATTCTTCACCGCCAGGTCCTGACACCGTTAGATCTGGAACGGGAGTTTGGTCTAACAGAAGGAAACATTTTCCAGGGCGAACTGACCCTGGAACAACTTTTCTTCTTACGTCCGGCACCGGGTTGGGCCCAGTATCGAACACCGATCAAAAGTCTTTATATGTGCGGCTCCGCGACGCATCCGGGTGGTGGGATCATGGGTGCGCCAGGGCGAAATGCGGCGCTGCAATTGCTGAAAGATTGGAAACGCGGAAAGGTGTAGGGAGAGCAGTCGGCTCGCCTGCTCTTTAATCGAAAAGATGCGGGCGGGTCGCTCGCGGTCCCAGGAATGTCAAACTACGACATCATTATTGT
>DATFRK010000041.1:0-3598 GCA_035263325.1 Pyrinomonadaceae bacterium
GAACCAGATCAAAAAGATGATTTCGCTATTTATGGCATAAGACAAGTTAGGATTACCCATTCCTGTGATCCGGCTATTCCGTCGCCTCAAACACAGGCAGCAGCTGATGCAATTCCATGTGCAACTACTCAAATATTCATAGTTCCTCCAGCAACGACTTCCACTTGGAGCCAGGACATCAGCTGGTTTAACCCAGTAACCAAGAAATACTACCTGGCTGATCGAAACAACTTTGGTATCGACATCGTGGACGTAACAAACGATACGGTTCTCGGTGTAGCTACAGGATTTGTGGGCAACCAACCAGGCACCAACACATCGGGGCCCAACGGTGTTTTAGTCACGAATAACCCGCATCAGATCTGGGCGGGGGATGGCGACAGCACCGTGAAAGTTTTTAGTCTGAATAAGAACGGAGATACTGCTACTTTTCTCACGAGCATTCCGACCGGTGGTGTCAAACGTGCAGACGAGTTGGCCTACGATCCAGATCATCAGTTGATCCTAGTGGCGAATGACGATGATAGTGAGCTTTTTGTCACTTTTATCTCAGTCGCGGCAAACAAGAGCGGCATACAGATAAAGGGGAAGATCTCCTTCTTAGGCCCTGATCCAAAGGATTGCCCCATCGGTGGCTGTTCAACAGGTGGTATAGAACAGCCTATATACGATCGTGGAACAGGCCTCTTTTACCTTGCTGTGCCGCAGACCACAGGTCATCCCAACGGAGAGATCGCAGTTATTGATCCAATTTCCATGAAGGTGGTAAACGCCTTCGGATTGTTGGATGCTAATGGGAACCAAATACCTTGTTTGCCTCATGGTCTGGCTCAGGGTCCGAAGCAGCAGCTATTGGTGGGTTGTAGTGGTGACGTGAATGCCGCTTTTCCGAGTCCTAAACAGCTAGTGTCAATTGTCATAAGTGCGTTGGATGGCAGCCTCGTTCGACTATTTAACCAGGTCGGTGGCTCGGATGAGGTGTGGTATAACCCGGGTGACAATACTTACTATCTCGCAGCATCGAGCTGGACCATCGGTGGGTGTCCCGCTGGTGTTCCTGGCTCGTGTACAGGTGGAACCGCCAACCCGGTCCTCGGCATCATCGACGCTGGATCGGACGCCGATGGTCCGGAGTTTATTCAAAATATCAAAACTGCGGCCGGAGCTCATTCAGTGGCTGCGATCTTTTACCCCTCTGAAAAAAGCAGTAAAAGACCCGGTGATAAGGACTTTATTAACAAGGTCTATGTGCCGCTACGCGTCACTCCGGCCATTAATGAGACTGGTGGCTTTGGTGTAGTTGGACGCATTCCGTAAAGTGGTCTGAGCTTTTGCCCTCTCCAAGAAGAGGGGGCTTGCATGATGGAGGCCTTGGCGAAAGAATGCCGCCAGGGTCTCCATCCCTGTCTTTTCACAAAGGGCAGCGGCTGGGGGCTTAAAGAAAAGGTACTCAGGCCATGAAATCGTTGTGGGAGCAACGGTCAAAAAGGGAGAAGGTTCTTGTTTTTGCTTCCCTCGCGATCTCGCTTTTAGTCTTCGGCCATTACTTTTTGGTCGTTCCCTACCTCCAACACAGGGAGTGGGTTAAGAACCAACTTGAACTACAACCCCACCTTTTGACTAAAAATCTCCGCTTCATCGATCGATAGGTGGAGATTGAGTCAGGGCTGGAGAAGGCTCGAGCCAAGCTTAAAGGATTGGAATCGGGAATGCTCTCGGGCGATACCCCTTCGGTGAGCGCTTCCAGTATCCAGGAGGTCGTACAAGTCCTTGCTGATAAAGAAGGGATTCAGATCATCACGACCAGAGTCTTAAATCCCGAGGTGATGGGATCGTTTACAAAGATTCCAATCCAATTAGAATTGAGTGGTCGGATAGATCAGCTAGCGAATTTCATCAAAGGGATCGAAGCCACCAAGAGTCTATTGGTAGTTAACGAGTTGGAAGCGCGTTCACTCTTTCCCGCAGCGGTCACAGCGCGGCAGATAGCCGTCGGACAAACGCCACTACAGACTTTACGTGCCAGTCTCATTGTCTCAGGCTTCGCTCGTATTCAGACCGCTTCACGTAAGAAACTCGAGCCGGCTCCATTGAAGGAAGCGCGGACAAAAGAGATTAAAACGCCAAGTTGACTCTACGGTGTGCGCACGTGCCCCGGACTTCTTTGCTTGCCGGCTCGACGACAAATGCAATTCCTTCGATAACCCCTTCAGATAACGCCTCTACAAACTGCCGGCAGCCGTTCTAGGATCTAACCTTTCAAAAACGTAATGTTTGGTTAACCTCCAGGCAACGTGCTTGGAATATTTTAGTACTTTGGGTCTGATCTGGTAGGACTGCGTGGCGCTTAACAGCGGGTGAGGTTCTTAATGCCATCGGGTTCGTGGCCAAATCATTTTTCGAGAGTTTGCCGGGCGACTTATGTCGTCAGCAGACTTTTAGTTTTTTCCTATATATTCTTAGTCGCCTCAACACTCGGTACGGCTCGGTCTCACGGCTACCGAGTCGGCCTCGCACGAAACTCTCTTCCGGACTCCTCTCCTTACTTGTGACGGCTGTTTCTTCATTGATTCCGTGAAGGCAGCTTCGGTCGCCTGTTGGGCGTTCGTGGCTGTCGGCCGTTGATTCAGATTTTTTTGATACATCGCAACTACAAAAGGAGGGCGAAAATGTTTGCAACATATTCTTCTGGCTCCTCACAGGATTCACTCGACGCAGAAATGGGACGTCGCCCGAAACGACTCGGCATGCTCCTCGTGGCCTCGATGCTGTTCGGGGCCGTGTCGCTCGCGACATCCGGCGCGGCGCTGGCCCAATGCACCGGCCCCGGGGCGCCGACCACAACGCAGACCCAATGCCTGACCGCGGTTCAGATCCCGGGCAACCCGCTGCGGTCGTACGACATCAGCTGGGTCAATCCGAATCGCGCTGAGTACTACCTGGCCGATCGCTCGAACGCGGGCATCGACGTCATCAACACCCAGAATCTCACCTTCAAAAGGACCATCCCAGGTTTCGTCGGGATCGTGCTCAACGCCGCTGGCACCGCCGTGGACAACAATCACTCCGGGCCCGATGGCGTGGTTTCACACGGCAGGTGGCTCTATGCCGGCGACGGCGACAGCACGCTCAAGGTCATCGATCTCAATGCGCCTAACAAGTCCGCCATCCAACAGTCCATCCCTACGGGCGGCACCACGCGGGTCGACGAAATGGCGTTGACGACGGACGGCAAATTGCTTCTCGCCGCGAACAACGCCGAGGACCCGCCGTTTGCGACACTATTCGTGGCGAATGGCGACAGGCAATTTAGCAATGTCTTCATTATCACGCAGATCACTATTGACCTCACAATCGTGCCGGAAGGTGCGGGTTTATCGATCGAGCAGCCGGCATGGGACCCGAAGACCGAGCGTTTCTATGTGTCGATTCCGGTCATCGCCAACAATCCGGCAGGCTGCAATTTCAATGCTGACGCCGGCCCCGTCACCTGCGACGGCGGGCTGCTGGTGGTTGATCCGACGACGCTCTCGGCACCGACTGCGGTGATAGGCGCCTTCGATCCGACTACGAACACCGGCGTTGTGCCGCTGCACGC
>DATFRK010000042.1:0-3120 GCA_035263325.1 Pyrinomonadaceae bacterium
CTTGGAACCCTTTCGGGTGCCAAAGTCAGCAACAATGCGCCCCCTCGATTTGCGCAAAGCATTTCCAAATCCGATGGGGTCGGAGTCCGAATTAGGTTCGGATCGTGCACACCCGCTTTTTCGGGCGACAGGAAGGGGCCCTCCAAATGAAGGCCCAACACACTCGGCTCTTTGCCGATCAAGCTTTCACACGCCGTCCTGGCGGCCTTCATCTTCTCAAATGTATCGGTGATCAGCGTTGGAAGGAGAGCGGTCGTTCCAAACTTTCTATGAGCTGCCAAGATCGTGGCAATAGCCTCAGGCGTCGGCGAATTGTTGAAAAGCACATCCCCGCCACCATTAACCTGCAAATCGACAAAGCCTGGAGCCAGCCAGGACCCCACGGGAAGTCTATCAATGCTCAGATTTGTCGGCAGCTCCGATTGCGGAACTAACGAGGCAATCTGGGAACCCTCGATCAGGACGGCTGCGTTTTTGTGCTTTGTCCTCCCATCGAAAATATGGTCAGCAGCAATTGCATACCGAGTGAGCGTCTTCATCTCGTTCGAGTTATTTTCTGTAAGTGCCTTGGTTGATCGACGTTAAAGCCGCGATGCTCCGCCAAGCGAACCACTAATCTGTAGAAGCTCTGGATCAGACATAGAGCGTCAGTTTCAGGATGGTCGGGCGGAATCACCGGGAGTACGCCGGCAGCTCCGGCACGAATTCCCGTTACAAGTACTGAGCCGCTCTTGCGGGCAACCTCTGCTGCAACTCCTGCCAAGTTGGAGGCGGCTTCATCGGTCGGCATGAAGATAAGAACCGGATAGCTTTCTGACACTAACGCGATCGGACCGTGCTGAAATTCAGCACCGCTAAATGCTTCAGCCTGAATGTTGCAGACCTCCTTCAACTTCAGGGATGCTTCTTGCGCAATGGCGAGTGTTGGGCCGCGACCTAAGATTGCGAGATTCTTTGCAGCGGAAAGGGCGCCGCCCGCGTTCGACCAGTCGAGTTGAGCTGCTTCGGCGAGACGATAAGGCAACCGATCTAGCGCATCTTGGAGAGCGCGAACGGAGGCCCAGTTGGCTGCTAAGCTCAACAAGACGGTAACTGACGCAATAAAAGTCTTTGTAGCCGCCACGCTCAACTCTTGCCCCGCCGCCATTGGCAGGACTATCTCGCAGGCTGATGCTAAAGGGCTGTGCGTGTCATTTACGATCGCTGCCGTAAGCGCACCGTTGGCCCTGGCAGATGATGCTGCCTCGACGAGGTCATCGCTATGGCCTGACTGAGAAATCGTGAGAAAGACTTGGCCTTTGAGCCGCAGATCCCGTCGATATATCGTCATGATGCTCGGAGCAACTGCAGCGACAGGAACTCCGAGGTGACGTTCGATTAGATATTTTCCGAAGCTTGCAGCATGCGCGGAACTGCCGCGAGCGCAAGTCACGATGACTTGGGGTGGTGCGCGTCTCAGGCGAGCTGCAAGCTCACCTAGTGGACCGGCAAGCGATTCCGATTGCCTGGCCACTACGTGAGGTGCTTCATTCAACTCTGCTTCCATCAGTATGTCGTTCTCGCTCATCATGGACTCCAGAGTCGTCTCTCAATTTGGGACTTCTTTTTTGAGGGTCCAGTCAACGAACGGCAGCAATACCGGTCTTTTCCCGACTGCACCACCTGATGCGAACCGCGTATATTGGTATGGCCTCTTCGTCTACCTGTACAAAAGCCGCAAGCCTTTTTAGCGATGAACACCGAACGCGCTTCCCCCCGTTATTCAACGATTGATGTCTGGGATGCTCCAGACATTCTTGATTCCATTCTTGAGGGTCAATTTGCTGCTGTGGCAGCAGTCCATGCCGCGCGTCCAGCTATTGTGTCTGCTGCCATTGCCATGGGGGAGCGGTTACGGCATCGAGGCCGATTGATTTATGTGGGTGCCGGAACCTCAGGCCGTCTTGGCGTTCAGGACGGCGCTGAACTCATACCAACGTTTGGCTGGCCAGAAGACCGCCTATTGCTACTTATTGCGGGGGGACAAGGCGCACTCTTGCGTTCTGTTGAAGGAGTCGAAGACGATGTAGGGGAGGGCTTACGGCAGATTGAGGTACACAACATTGAAGCGGACGACGTACTTGTTGCGATAGCGGCGAGTGGGACAACACCCTTTACTTTGGCGTGCTTGAGAGAAGCAAAGCGACGGGGCGCGCTGACCGTGGGAATTGCAAATAACTCAGGTACACCGATCTTGAACGAATCTAATCATGCAATCTGGCTTGATACCGGTTCCGAACCGATCGCGGGTTCCACGCGCCTGAAAGCCGGCACGGCCCAGAAGATCACACTGAATGCCTTGTCGTCTCTTCTCATGATCTTACTTGGTAAGGTTTATAAGGGTCTTATGGTCGATGTCAGAGTTTTGAACGAAAAACTGGTGCGGCGAAGTGAGGAGATATTGATGCAGCTGACCGCATGCAGTCGTCCTGAAGCGGGTGAGGCATTACGCAGTTCCGGTGGAAGCGTAAAGGTGGCGACTTTGTTGCTACACGGCTGTGAACTTGAGGAGGCGATGAAATTATTAGATCGCTCCAAAGGGCAACTTCGCGCAGCTTTGGACCTCATCGACAACGGGGCCTGAACCGAACGAAAATCTGTGCTCGGCGGCTGCAAAATTTTTGGCAGCGGACATACTGGTTATGATTTGTTGGTTCGTGAAGAGATACGAACGTTGATTGGAGCGCCTTTTAGCCATCGTTCCGGTTTTTTGATTTGTTGAGTGCCTCGCCAACCCGATCTTCGCAACTTGCAGACTTTTCGGAACTAGAATCTCCTAACGCGCTCATGGATAACCTGGCCGACCAGGCTCCCCAATCGGGGCTCACGGTCGCCAACGGAATGGCGCGATGGCATTTTCTGGAGCTTGTTAACTCGAGCTGCACAAAGGCTTTGGACCGCTTTGGCATCCCCCAGCGCCGAAGGGCGCGAGACAGCGATAGAGACTTTGTCGAAGCGATTTGACGTGTTGGATCGCCAGCTCGAGATCAGCCCTATCTCACAGGGGAGACATTTACTATGCTGACGCTTATGCCTATGCGGTCCTCAATTGGACGAAAATTCACAAGATCGATATGCGCC
>DATFRK010000043.1:0-3108 GCA_035263325.1 Pyrinomonadaceae bacterium
CCAACTGCTCGTCGAATTCGAAGCAGGATGCCAACGTGGAAGGAGGTCACTTCAGGATCGCCAACCGGGACCTCGACAACATGGGGAGCGCGTAAAGACATGATCCACCCCGTCAGTCAAGAGATGAAACCTCCCCCTGCAACTTTAGAGCGGACTTGGCGACGAGACCTGGTTGGGGGGAGATTCGCTTGCATTTTCAAGCGGCGCACAGCCCAACAGTGCGACGGAGTATAGCACTCTTGTACGGCTCCGTACACACAAAACCGCGAAATACCGCGGCAGATGTTTAGCCAGTTGCGAAAAACAATGACTGCGGCAGTTAACTCCACCTGTGACAGTGAGATGGCTTACCAAGTGCTCAACAGCTTGTCATGATGAAAGCTCGCCCCCGCGCTATTCCGCAGGACAACTGCGCTCGGGAAAACCGGGTAAACCGCCGTTCGGGTCGGAATGCGCGTTAGGCTTAAGTTCCTTTTGGACTCTCAGTTCATTCCTGTTAACTCTTTGAATGCCGAATATATATGTTTAGCGTGAGCCCGAAAACGTTCGTGTGCGGGCGGCCACAGCCGCTGCAGTTCCGGTGCAAAAAGAAGGTGTCGAGCATAAATCTTGAGCCGAACGGCAGACGGGCGCCGAAGGCGTAACGGTTCTCGTTCCAGGTGTGAGAGTTTCGATCCCAGAACAATTCGCCGGCCGAGTAAGGTGTGAACTCGAAACCATTGATTTCAACCGAGTGATCGATGATCAGTTTATTGCGGTAACGAAAGTTGTACTTCCCTTCCTTCCATCGAAACTCGATGCGGTTCCGATCCTGCAATAACAAGCCGAGCCCGATCGAGTGCTTCGGCGTTGACTGCACCACAATCCGATGCTCGCGTTGGGTGGTTCCCGATTCATTTGACTGCACGAATTCATAGCCGGCGCCCACGGTCACATAATGTCTGTTCTCTTCATCGCTGTCAGAGCGGGGACGCAGGATCCTTCGCAACTTTTGATAATTGAGGATTGCCCCCAACTCCCACTGCTCAAATGGACCATCCAGGCCACTGTGATTTTCGACAGTGCCTTGCAGTCGAAATCTTGGGCTTAGTTCAATGCTCGTGCTGAGGGTTGGCCAAATGTCTTTTGCTTGATCAGAAGTGCTTTGCGCGGGTGCGCGCGTAGCAACGACGGAAAAGATGCTGAGGCCAAGGAGGATAGATGACAGCAGACGAGCGCTTCCAGATGCAACTGCCGGTTTCACTGGCTGCTCTTATTCGACAAAAACAAATCGAGTTCTCACGCTCATGAAAGAAGACGGATCAGGCCTTCGATTCGGCGATCCTCAATCGACAAACTTAAGGACTCGAAAATCGCAGAATCGAAGGCCTGACCCCGACATGTGAGCAGAACTAGCGCCGTCGGCCGCCGCCGCCACGGAAGCCCCCGCCGCCAAAACCTCCACGCGACATACCGCCACCGCGATAACTGCCCGCATTTGAGCGAGGTTGGCTGCGATAGGTACTTTGATCGCGCGCCCGTTGCGCTCCTTCGCGACGAGCTCCCATGTCGCGGTTGAGATTGTTGTAGGTTGAGCGGTCCATCGTTGAGACGCCGGACGAGCCCGCCCGATCGCCGCGCGCTCCATCTCCTCGGTTATTGCCTGACATTCGATCCTGTCGCTCTCGCTGACGCGCAGAGTCATTCAGCATGCTGTCGCGAACTGAGTTGCCCGGCTTTTGGACCTGGTTCCAACCACCGTTTTCCCATTTGCTCCAGTTACCGTTCGCATCGCGCCGGTATGCATTGCCGTCGCGGCCGGCATAAACATTGTCGCCCTGCTTGCCGACAAAACCCTCGCCGCGACGATTGATCATTCCTCCCTGCTCGCCGCGGGTGACACGTGTGGTTTCACCCTGACGGTTAGTGAATCGCTTGGTGCTGGCCCAGTCGTCGCCGCGCTTGACTTGAGTCGATCCCCAGCTTCCGTATACACCACTTCCTTGACGCGTTTGCATGTAGTTACCGGTGCGCGGATTGTAAGCCTGAGCAGCCCCACGCGCTCCGTTTGGACCATAAGCAAACGCGCCGCGCGCATAGGTGCCCGTGCTCGGATTGTAACGAGCGCCGAAACCGGCGCCACCATACGGACCGTAGATTCTGCCGGCGGTACCGTAGATCCCGGTGTAAGGGTTGTACCAGGCGCCGTACCCGTAAGTTCTAAAGTAAGGGTAGTAACCGCCATACCAGTAGTACGGAGGGTAGTACCAACCTGTGCCCCACATCGTGCAGCCCCAACCAACCATCATGCCCCAGTAGCCGCCATAGGCCGCGTACGTGACCCAGTCGTCATTGCTGTTATCATCCGACTCAACCGTCACATAGGTAACGTTATAGGCCGGAGAACTTGCGGGAATTTGATAAATCTCAGGCGGAACTTTTTCAGCAAGCGACCAGGGTCCCTTGACCGAGTTCGACTGGAACCAGATGCCCTGGTAGCACATGTAGTAAGTGTCACCGAACTTGATGATGTCTTTGTCGGTGTTTACTGCTCGCTGAAGTTGCGTGCCCTGAATCGGTTCAAACTTGGCGTCGCCCTGGTAGATGACTTCAGGTGCCTGAATCTCTTTTTTGTTTACCTGGGCAATCTGAGGCACCGAAGCCAACAGGACAGCTTCGGCGGCCTGATCGGTTCCGGGCACTGAGGCCAGGACTCGCGAGCGTGGATGTTCCAGAGAAATCTTCTTGAAGTCTTCCGGCAACTCGGCCGTAGCGAAGGTCCAGTTGCCGTTTAGATTCGGCGCGCGGAACCACCTGCCAGCAACCAGATAGAAGACGGGCCCAGTTTCTCCAAGACGAAACACATCACTCTCAGTGTTGCTTATCCAGACCAGTTTCGTTCCCGGCACGGGAACGTACTTTGGTTCGCCATCAAACAGAATTAATTCGGCAGGGGTCGTCGTCACATCAACCTTCGGAACATGCGCGACAGGTTTGCCCGGCAGGTTCAGCACCACATCTTTCCAGTTATCGTCATTAGCCGGCAGCTTCCTAAAACTTTCCGGCAGCGCTCCGGCAGGAGTCCATGGGCCACCGAGTGCGTTTGCTTTCAGCCAGGTCGCGTCGTTA
>DATFRK010000044.1:0-8735 GCA_035263325.1 Pyrinomonadaceae bacterium
TACTTTCATTCTTCGGCACCTTCTTTGAAGCGGCGAAAAATGCTGCCGTGCCCAACATCACCGGGGAACGCGATCTACTCGCCGGAAATGCGTTGATGTTTTCCTCACGCTTTCTGTTCATGTCAATCGGCGCAGCTCTCGGCGGTTGGACCGCAGCGCACGTCGGTTACCAGGCGGCCTTCATTATCAACGCGGCGTCGTTTGTCGCCTCTGCTTATTCAGTGTGGCTGGTGCCGGAAGCAGATACTCGGAGTCAGACGCCGACAAGGGAGTCCAAGCAACAAAGTCGTCATCGTGGATACTGGAATGACATCAAGGAAGGTTGGTCCTACATCGTCCGCAACCGTCCTGTCGCTGCCATTCTCGGCGTCAACGTTCTCTGGGCCACCGGCGGCGGCGCTATCAACCTGATTGCTGAGCGACTCGGTGCGTTGGTCTTTGCCAGTCAGGATGGCATACGTCCCGACTCTGCGGTTGCTGCACTTTACTTTGCTGGAGGGCTGGGCTTATTCGGCGGGATGATAATTGCGCGACGAGTGGGAATCTACTTCGAGCATGTAGGTAAAACTACTGCCTTTATTGGTTGGAGCCTGTTTTTCCAGGGCGTAATCTTCGCCTTCATTGGGGTGATGCCCACACTGTGGCTCGCTTGTGTCCTACTGCTGGTGTCCCGGATTCTACTTGGGGCTGAGTTTGCCGTGCAGGAAACGATCCTGATGCGGCTGGTGCCTGACACACTGCGCGGTCGAGTGTCTACAACTGATCGCGCCACGGAACTGCTAATCTGGACCCTTTCGACCGTGGCCGCCGGCTGGTCGCTTTATCGAATAACACCACGAACTCTCACCGTCATTTCGGGGCTACTTTCGTCCGTTGCAGGGGTAGTGTGGTTGATCCTCTTCTGGACTCGAGTTGTGACCTTGCCGCGCCGGTTCGACCGGACTCAGGAATCACCTGATCAGGTTGCGGCTCTAACTACAGTGGAATAACTTCACTTACATAACTATTACAACACAACGACTCTGCGGTTTGTTAGGATTTATCCGCGGTAATTTTCTGCGAAAAGCAGAATCAATCTCGGAGTATTAATGCAGAAAACAAACAAGTCGAACCTTCATATCAACTGGAATACTCTTATCTTCCTGAGCATATTTCACGCGGGTGCAATAGCGGCACTTTTTCTCTTCAATTGGAAAGCAATCGCCATTTCAGTACTACTTTCATGGATCGGCGGCAGCCTGGGAATTGGCGTCGGTTTTCACCGCTTACTAACCCATCGCGGTTTTAAGACCCCGAAACTGGTCGAGTATTTTCTTACCTTCTGCGGGCTGCTGGCTCTTGAGGGCGGCCAAATCAACTGGGTTGTGACCCATCGAATCCATCACGCCTTCACTGAGAAGCCTGGTGATCCGCACTCGCCGCGCGACGGTCGCTGGTGGGCACACATGGGCTGGATCCTCCGCGGCACCGCGCAGCAGCACAGTGAAAAAGTGATGCAGCGTTACGCTCCTGACCTGATGAAGGATCCCGTGCACGTTTGGATGAACCGTCTCTATTTTGTGCCGCTAATCCTTTGCGGCCTCGTCCTACTCGCGACCGCTGGTTGGCCGGCGCTAATGTGGGGCATATTTTTTCGCGTCACGTTTGGCCTTCATGCTACCTGGTTGGTGAATTCAGCCACGCACCTGTGGGGTAGCAGACGGTTCGCAACTACGGATGACTCAACCAACAACTGGTGGGTGGCCTTGTTGACGTTTGGCGAAGGTTGGCACAACAATCATCACGCCTTTCCCAGGGCCGCGCGACACGGACTTAAGTGGTATGAGCTAGACATCAATTGGTGGAACATTCGCGTGTTACAGTTCCTGGGTTTGGCGAAGTCGATTAATGTTGTCAGTCGTGAACAGATCGACGCGAGCGGTGAGTACGGGGCGTTGCGCAGCGCAGCGTAAAAGTTGGAGTTTGCAAATCCCGCCAACTGCCGTTGGTGGGATTAAGAACTGCTACAATCCAGGTCATGCGCGTTAGGAGTCGCCGGAAATCGATAGCCTTCTTCGTCACACTGGGCGCGTGCCTGGTGGCCCTGGCAATCGCGCTTAACGTTGGTTGGATCATCCTCAACTGGCGCGAAGTGGCGCTGCTGGTCCTGGGCATTATCTTCTTTGTGTTGCTCATCATTGGCCTGGTCCTCAACACCACCTTCCTGATTCGCGAGATAAGGCGTAACGAACAGCACGACGCCTTCATCAACGCGGTTACCCACGAACTCAAGACACCAATCGCCTCGATCCGTCTTTATCTCGAAACGCTAAAGAGTCGTGAGGTGGAAGAAGACCAACGACATGAGTTCTACAACATCATGCTGGCCGACAGCGATCGTTTGTTGAAAACCGTGGAGCAAGTCCTGCGCGCAGGACGCGCCGGGGTCCGCCGTCGCCGCATCACCAGGTCGGTAGTGAACCTGGGTGACATGGTGCGCGAGTGTCTCGAACTAACGAAAGTACGCTATGGTCTTAACGAATCAAACTTGATGTACTTCGAATCGCCCGACGCCAGTAGCGCGAAGGTCGCCGGTGATATCGACGAACTCCGCGCGGCGTTCTCAAACCTGCTGGACAATGCGGTTAAGTACTCAGATGATGAAGTGCGCGTCTCGGTCTCAGTGGCGGCAGTTGATGAGAAACGAGTAGCTGTGCGAGTGGCCGACAAAGGAATTGGCATCCCCAGCGCGCAGCTGAAGAGAATCTTCAAACGTTTTTATCGTGTTCCCGGCCGGTTCATGGCTCGAGTGAAGGGCACTGGCCTGGGCTTGTTCATCGTGCACTCAGTGGTTGAGAAACACGGCGGCCGCGTGTTCGCTGAAAGCGCCGGCCTGGGACACGGCAGTACCTTTACAGTTCAACTTCCCCGGGCGTGACCACTCATGAGTGCGGTCCTAATTGTTGAAGACGAGAAGCACCTCGCTGATGGATTGTGCTTCAACCTGGAGGCTGAAGGCTACACCGTCGACATTGTTGGCGACGCCGAGGCCGCCCAATCACTGCTATTGTCCCGGGACAAGTCTTACGACGTGGTGGTGCTCGATGTTATGTTGCCGGGAATGGATGGGTTCTCACTGGCAGCAAAGCTCCGCGACTCGGGCCAGTTCGTACCCATTCTCATGCTAACCGCGCGCGGCGAAGCCCAGGACGTTCTGCGGGGATTTGAAGCCGGCGCCGACGACTACCTGCCCAAGCCGTTTGAGCTTTCTGTTTTGCTCGCGCGACTAAACGCCTTGTTGCGCCGACGCGAGTGGTTCCATCGTGATCGCCTGGAAAACCGGGACCAAACAGTAGCCGTTGCTAGTGAGCCGAGCAGGGCGAGCTATAATTTTTCCGGTCGAACGATAGATTTCGAGTCACTGGAGTTGAGGTCAGCCGGGCAAACAGTGCAGTTGACACTGATGGAAGCGGATCTGCTGCGCTACCTGATCAATCATGAGGGCAAGGTGGTTTCCCGGCGAGCAATTCTCGAGGACGTTTGGGGGTTGCGCGAAGACACTGACACCCGGGCCATCGACAACTTTATCGTTCGCTTGCGGAAATATATCGAGGATGAACCGTCTCGCCCGAAACACGTTCTTACCGTGAGGGGAGTTGGTTATAGATTTGTTTCCAGTGGCCCAAGTGAATAAGGTGTCTAGCTGCTAGCCACCACGACGGAAGCCCGCACCCCAAGCAGATCTGAAAAGTCTTTCGAGTAAATCGCTTCCACTCTTCTGACACTACTAATCTTGTCTACCAGCTCGTCACAGGAGATGAAGCCGTTTTCGGCGTGCGCAATGGCCCAGGTCGGAATATGAGCGGCCGTGCGTAGCAGATCTTCCACAAAGCCCAGATATTGTTGTTTGCTCTGTACCCGCGAACCTAATCGGGCCCCTTGCTCTCGTTCGAGATCCTGCCAGAAATCATCCCCGCCGCGAAGCCATTCTTCCCGCCAGGTGGTAAAAGGATCCCGCGCGGCAGCAGCTTGCGTAATCGGTTCGGGCAAGCGCAAAAACAACAAGTCAGTGTGATGACTTTCGGCAATGAAGGCCCGCACGTCGTGATTGGTGCTCTTGTTTCGCTGTTCGTTCTCAAAGGCGTAGGGCAAACAATCGAGGATCAGTTGAAAGACTTTAGACAAGGAGAACGGTTCCCGCAGGGAACGAGTTTGCTCGTTAAACGACAACACGTAATCGCCCACCATCATTCCTGTCGTCAATGCCAGTGCGCGCTTGTAAGGTTCCAGGTGTTCCGCGTTGAAACGGATGTTATCAAACCACCAGGCGTCGATTTCATTAAACCACTTGAGCAGAGCGGGGTTGTCCAGTTTGTCTCTCGGGATATAGGCATCGTCAAGTAACAGGCCAAGGTCTTCCTCATTGAGGTACTGGCGATCGTTTTCGACCAGGGCCACCGTCTTCAGGTGCGACCAGATCATTGGATCGTTAGCGGCGACTCGAACCTTCCAGCGCTTCAATTGAACGCATATCTCCGGCTCGCCAGTGAAGGGAAGTGCTACGGAAGCAAACTTTAATCGCCGGAGAATCCCCAGTTCGAATGCCAGCCAACCATTGGTAAATTGCATCTCTTTACGCTAACTCGCTTTCCTGCCACCGAACGCCGATGGTCCTTTGGGCTATTTCATAAAACTGGCGAACAGATCAAAACGTTCACTGGCCTTTGCCTGCTCGGGGATCTCGTCATCCGACCGGGCAAATGATTCCATTTCCGGCACTCGCTCGAGCGCCAGAAAAACACTCACCACTGCCGGATCAAATTCGATCCCGGCGCGATCTCTGATTTCGCGTCGCGCCGCTTCCGTGGATAACGCGGGCCGGCAAGGTCGAGCGTCAGTCAGCGCGGCATACGTGTCAGCGAGTCGCAGAATTCTCGCCGCGAGAGGAATCTGTTCGCGGCGCAGGGCATCAGGGTACCCGAGGCCATTCCACCACTCATGATGCCAACGCACCAGCAATTGTGCGGCGCGGTCAGCACCAACACGCGACGCTTCGCGTTCGCCGATGACGGGGTGACGAGAAAGGTCCAGGCGCTCCTCATCGGTTAGTGGGCCCTCGCGTTGAATATAGTCACGCTCCATCGCTACTTCGCCCAAATCGTGAAGCAGGGCGGCCGCTCGAAGCGAACCGCGATCGTGCCGGGCCAGGTTAAAGTTCTTGGCTATTTCGTCAGCAATGACGGCAATTCGCGTCCCGTGTGGATTGTCGTATCGCTCGAACCGATCGGCGGCGGTTGCCAGTTGTTGAAATGCCTCGCTGGCGGATTTATCGATTAGATCCATGTCGCTCCAATTTCATCACAATAAAAACAGGCCTCGCAAATGACGGCACGTGATCTTCATTTTAAACTGCGAAGCAAGTCGCGGGCTTTCAGATTGTTCGGACCCCCGGACACTGCTCGCTCTGCCTCGGTGCGGGCTCGTTTTGCGAAGCCCAGATCGCGATACAACTCCGCCAGCATTATCCGATAGTCAGAATTATTTGGTTCAAGTTTGAGCGCAGCCTGTAGTTCAGCCTCGGCGAGTCGGCGAGTTTCTTCGCGCGCCGCCAGTGCATGACCATAATAAGCTCGGTAGCGGGCGTCATTGGGGACTGCGCGGGCTGCCGAGCCAAAAAGACCTAACGCGCTACTGACCTGGCCGAGTTCGAGGGCAGCCATCCCTTCCTTAAAGTTGAGTTCGGCGCGTTCCTCTTCAGATAAGGCGCTGTCGGTTGCTTGCGCCCGGGCCGAGTCTATTGGCGTTGACGCTTTTGCTGTTGTATCACTGGCACGCCTGACCTTGGCAAGTGCTTCAAGTTTTGAGTCGTAGTTTGAGCGATGCTTTTCGTCTTTCAGAGTTTCGTACGCCTGGGTGATGCGGGCAAAGGCAGATTCCACCCGGGCGTGGAGTTGTTCATCCGCCTGGTTGCGAAATCTGTCGGGGTGGTAGTGCCGCGCCAACTGGTAATAGGCATTCTTGATTTCGGTAGCGCTGGCCGACCGGGTAACCGCTAATACCTCGTAATGAGAGTCAGCTTTCCCGATTCTCGTCAGAAAGACGTCGAGGGGTTCAGTGGCAGTTTTAGGTTGGGGTGGTTCCTTGATCGGCGGAGGTGGAGGTGGTGGGGGTGGAGGTGAAGGCGATTGCGGTTTGGCGGTCGGCCTCCCGGGCTCCTTACGAAAAGCACTTTCCCAGTTCTCACGCAACAGTAAACCCGAAATCGTAAGCGAATAGAGGACACGCAAAGCATCCAACTCTCTTAACCCGCTGAGCGCTACCAATTCGCTAAGCGGCATTGGTCCATCTACGCGCGAGAGAACAAAGCCCTCAGTAGGCATCAGGTTATTCATTAGCGCCGGCGCCGCACTCGGTGAGATCACCTCGGTGGGGTTTTGGAAGCGGGCGGCGGAAAACTTTAACGGCAATCTGCGTCCGGCCTCAAGCAGCAACTCTTGGACTTCGGGTTTGCCGGTTACTTCTTCTCGGAGATGTGATTGCCCATCGAATTGCCAGGTGCCTTCGGTCCAAAGTAGCGCGACTCTGAGTACGTCAGAAACTTGCTTCAACTGCATTTTTTGCGCGTGGTCCGCATCGAGTAGGTTCTCCTGGCAAAGCGCTTGTGCCAGTTCGAGATCCGATCGTTGATTACCCAGACGACTCAACTTTTCATCATCCACCAGCTTCGCCTGGCGCAGGTATTCGGAGAGACGCAGAGTGCGAACGTTGGAAGCGGCGTACATCAGAACGCCGCGCTTAAAATAGATCACCACCTTGCCGCTCTCATTTTGCAGGCTCAACCTTCCTGATATTTCCTTGGCGGAAATCTCACGAATTAGTTCTGCGAGTGGATGTTCGCTTAGTTGTCCGTTCATCCTGTTGACTTAGGTAGGTCGAGAAGCCTTACTTGGCGGTTAGGCGGACTAGACAAACTCATCATAGCGCAGGGCCGCGAGAAAAAAGAAATCAGACTTTGACAGTCCGCGAAGGTCAATTCTATATTGATGACACAGCATACTTCAGTGTCGGTGTGAGCAGGATTCCAACAGGTTGAGATCTATATGGACGAATCATCCACCAATTCTCTAGGGCGGGATACGCCGCGGAGCCAGCAGGCGCCGGAAACTGGCACCACCGAAGTATCGAAGACTAGTCGAGACGAGCATACTGTCGAGGCGCTTATCGGGGAGTTGAGGCAGCGAACTGAGGAACTCGAACAGGCAAATCGCGAACTACGACGAGTATCTCATTACCGATCTTTGTTTCTGGCCCGAATGTCTCATGAGTTGCGCACACCACTAACGTCGATCCTGGGTTTTAGCGAGATCCTTTTGGATCAAGAGCAACTCACCGACACGCAAAGGCGTTTTTGTCAAAAGGTTCAAGACTCGGGATTGCAACTTCAGGCGAGCTTGAATCAGCTGGTTGATCTTTCACGTATTGAAGCCGGGCAAACTGAAGTTTTCTTCCAGGAGTTTTCGCTGCGCGAAACTCTGCGCGAGTCATTTACGGCCGTCGCCAGGATGGCACAGAAACAGCAAGTTAAGATTGAAAATGAACTCGCACCGGAGATCAGCACCATCGTCTCTGATCAGGGCAAACTGAGGCAGATCCTCTTCAACTTTATTGCCTGGGCCGTGAGTCGGAGCCCGGCAGATGAGGCGGTGAAAGTGAGTGCGGCAAACGACGGTGCGTCGCATATTCTCATCACGATCAGTGATCATGGCGAACCCGTCAAAGAAATTGAACATGTGTTTGATCCACCGGAAGCGAATTCCGGTCGGGAGGCGAACATCAACGAGTTGGGGCTGATCATTGGTCGGCGATTGTTAGACTTAATTGATGGCACAGTGGTTTTGCAGAATCGCGAGCCGGTTGGTTTAGACTTGGCAATCCGGTTACCAGCGCGCCCATTGAAGGGATAAACGTAGAGGATGGCGGAAACGATAATTCGGGAGTGCACAACAATCGAAGACCTCGAAAGTTGTGTCGCTCTTCAACGTGAAGCGTTCGGTTTGCCTGACATTGAGATTTCTCCAATTCGCCATCTCATCGTCTCTCGTTACGCCGGCGGCTGGACGTTGGGAGCTTCGGTCGCTGGCAAACTGGTTGGTTTTGTGCACCATCTGGTAGCAGTGCGTCAGAACGACGAGATCATTGGCTACTCGCATATGATGGCCGTGGCGAAGGAGTACCAGAACCAGGGAGTAGGAGCGCAGTTGAAGTGGGCCCAAAGAGAGCGGGCCCTCGCAGAGGGCAGGAGTTTCATCAAGTGGACCTGGGATCCAATGCAAGCGCGCAATGCCCATTTCAATCTGAATCGTCTGGGAGTCACGGTCGATACTTACGCGGACAATTTTTACGGTACTGATTACAACGCAGATCCGCTGCAGGGAGAACGCCCGGGTTTACAAAGTGATCGACTATTTGCCAACTGGAATTTGAGTTCGCCCCGAGTGAAGGCGTTGGCGACCGGTTCTTCCTGGTCCGGATCCGGCAAGCCGGCCGGCGCGATCGCGATTCCCGGAAATTGGACCGCCCTGGTGCGTGAAGATATTGTCCAAGCTCGCGCCGAGCAAGTGCGAGTACGCACGGAATTCAAGCAGGCATTGCAAGCAGGCCTGGTTTGTGCAGGCTTTGAACGCGGGTCTGAGCAATCGAAATACCTGCTCTTTGCGCCGGAAAACATCTGACAGAATAGAATTGTTTGCTACTCA